>JAQVHJ010000372.1 GCA_028696285.1 bacterium | reverse complement strand
ATGGATACGGAGTGTTAATAGCTGCTGCTATTATTGCAGTATTCTATTTCATGATTATCAAGAACCAAGGCCCTGCATACGATGCTGAATTTAAGAAACTCCAGGATATCACTACAAAGATAAACGCAGCTAAGATGAAAGAACAGGAGAAGGAGAATGTAGAGAGGGAGATAGAGGTTCTTAAGATGAAACTTGAATATGCTCGGGAAAAACTTCCGACAAATGAAGAAATAGATAAACTGCTGAGGGAGATACATGATATTGGTCTCCAGGCCAGAATTAAATTTGTTCATTTTCTCCCGGGAGCCCAGACGAAATCGGGAGATTACTTCAACAAGCCCATTGACATCAAGGTCGTTGGTCCGTATCATCAGGTAGGAATCTTCCTGAATAAGATAGGGGGTTTACCTCGTATCGTGAATGTCCAGTCAATTTCAATGAGGCGTGTAAACATAAGCGAGAGCCAGGGCGTGGAAGAGGTATCAATAAAAGCGTTTACATATATTTATCCTGAAAGTAAACCAGCGGCACCGAAACCGCCGCAACAATAACTTATAATAAAAAATCGGAGTTCTTCTGATGAAGAGAAAACTACTTTTAATTCTTGCTTTATGCATGATAGGGGTGTTCTTCCTGCCGGGATGTATTTCTGAAAAGAAGCTTGAAGAACCGAAGCCGGTTGTAAAGAAGCCGCCGACGGTTACTGCAGAAACGCCGACAAATATCAATATTGAAGATGAAAAGTTCATCTATTCACCTGAGGGATCAAATCCTTTCGATCCTATTATTACTACGGTTATCAAGATAAATATAGATAAAATTAAGTTAGTAGGAATAATCTGGGAAGAAGGCAATCCGACAGCATTGGTTGAAGATGAAAACAAGGTCGGGTTCATGTTACGGGAAGGAGATTTTGTAGATCCGGATAAGAATATCAAAGTAGTCTCAATAGATAAGAAATGTATAGTATTCGATATTCGAAAAGATCTTTTTCATGTTACCAAGAAATACTGTTTAAATAGCGAATAATAAAATAATGCTTTAATAATGCCGAATTTAAGGAGGCAAGAGCAAATGAAATTTACGTTAAAATTCATTACGCTGATGATAATATTGCTATTTCTATCTTCGGTCTTTGCCCAGAATGAGAATGTGCGGGTTCTGACAACGGAAGATAAGCAGGAGGTCCAGTATGATATATCAGGGCAGACGATCACCTGTGATATATTCAATGCTGACATAAAAGGCCTGCTTCAGTTAATGGCAGACCTTCAAGGGATGAATGTGATCTTTTCTGACCGTGTCAAAGGCACGTTTTCGGGAAGGCTGATAAATGTTCCTATCAAAGATGCATTTCAGATGGTTCTGAACAGCAATGGGCTTGGTACGGAATCGAGCGGGAATATAATCAGGATTGATACACAGACATTTCTAAAGGAAGAGAAGACGAAGCAGATAAAGATACAAGAGACAGAGATGCTTTCAAAGGAAACAATAACGAAGACGATTCCGATTAACTACGGAGATATTTCCCAACTGAAAGCGAATGTTGAAAAAGTAGTAACTCCGAACAAGGGAAAAGTCTGGCTTGATGCCCGGACAAATCAATTAATAATAACGGATATACCTGAACGTTTTCCAGTAATCGAAGAGTTGATCCAACGGCTTGATGTTCCAATTCGCCAAGTCATGATTGAAGCAAAGATTGTTGAGATCCATAATATTGACACATTGAATCTTGGAATTCGTTGGGAGTCTTCAAACAGCATAAATCCTGTTGCAGATCCTGTAATAACCGGGTATCAATATACAGGCCCTGCGCCCGGAGCGACCACGAGCGGATTATTCCAGATACATGCGGGTATTGTAAGTGATTATGCTGCGTTGGAAGCGACCTTATCCCGCTTAGCATTTGAGAGCCGTGCGAAGATTCTGTCCAACCCAAGGATTGCCACTTTGAACAATGAGACTGCCAGGATTAATGTAGGTAATAAAATTCCATTAAGGATGCAGTCAGAAGACGGGACACTAACCACACAGCTTACGAATGTAGGTACAGTAATTAACGTAACTCCTCAGATAAATTTTGACAATAAAATCATAATGAAGATTAAGCCTGAAGTAAGTTCAATCGCGGGCCAGGTTTCCACAGGACCGCTAATTGATACAAGTTATGTTGACACGAAGATAATGGTAAATGACGGAGATACCGCGGTCATTGGCGGATTGATCAAAGACGAAGTTACAACGACCGAGGGTGCTGTTCCTTTCTTTAAAGATTTACCGTTTATAGGCAACCTGTTCAAGAGCAAAGATAAAAACAAGGATAAAATAGAGATTTTAGTTTTTGTAACACCTAAAATAATCAGAGACTATGAATAACTCAGGAGGGCACTATGTCCAGAAAAAAGGTTAATTTCAAGCGGCTGATAATACTGTTATTAGTAGCGGGAGCCCTGGGAATTTTTAATCTTGTTTTCGCTGTATCAGAAGTGAATAATGTCAATTTAATTCCCGGGTCAGACGGAGCTTTGGTAAATATAGCGGTATCAGGCCCGAAGGACTATACTGTAAATAAAGTAGGAAATCTGATAATAATAGACCTCAAGGATTCTGAGAACAACTACGGTGAACGAACAATCACCGGAGATGGAAATGTCATATCAGAAGTTGTTGTTACTCAATATATGCGCCAGCCTCAGAAGCAAGTAAGAGTTACGATTAAGCTTGCCCGTGATATTCCTTATAATATTACCAAGACAAACGGTGATTTATCTGTCGAAGTTGGGAATATTGCGGGGCTTAAAGATGGCGGTACACCATCGAGTGATGTTCCCGAGATTTCAGATGAAGAGATAATGATTATTGCTACTGAAAAATATATTACTCAATTAACCGAAGAAGCAGACCGGTTAATGGAAGCGAAGAAGTATAAAGAAGCAACGGCTCTCTATAATAAGATTGCATCAGGGGATTATAAAGTTCCTCAATCAGTTATCAATGAAGTAAAGAAGGAATTGGGTCTTTCCGTACCGACCCCGACCCCTACGCCTAAACCCACACCTAAACCTGTGCCGATTCCTGAACCTGAGCCCGAA
>JAQVHJ010000017.1 GCA_028696285.1 bacterium | reverse complement strand
CCGGATATGATTTATCTGAAGACCATACCTTTCATTTCCAAGAGTAAATGTAATAACCTGTTGCCGTTCTCCGGTTTCTTCTATTTTTTTCTTCCTTAGTTCAATAGTGCGGGAATGTATCGCCTCTGCATCCTGACCCTCCGAAGGAACAGGGTAATATCCGCCCAGGCTGCCCTTGCTTAATTTATTTATTTTTTCAAGCTTCGAAGAGTTCAACAACTGCTCAACATTAAGAAGGAAAACAACTTCTTCTGAAGAGTCAAGAATTCCAAAGGAAAACTTTATATATGGTGCGGCCTTTTCACCTGTAAACAGCACCTGGTCACCTGTAACAGAAAGGAAATCAGTTACATTGTCAACGATTAACCCGAAATCCTGACCCCCTGATTTAACAATTATGATTTCATTGTTACTATTATAACTTGTTTCGTCAAACTCAAAAATATATTTAAGATTTATTACCGGAACGATCTCTCCCCGGTAATTTATTATTCCATCAAGATACTTTGGAGAGTCGGGCACTTTTGAGATTTCTACAATTCGTATTATCTCTGTAACATCCGAGATTTCCAATCCGAAATAGTTCTCTCCTAACCTGAAAACAATCAGTTTAAATTCATCACGAATACTCTTTCTATTTTCCTCGGGAATTTGAAGATTTAACTTTGTCTCTTTTAAGGTATCGGTCTTTTTTTCTCTTACCTTTTTCTTCGATTTCTTTTCTTCCCTTGGTTTTTCAGTGTCATTGGAAAAGAATGCTTTTTTTATCGGGTTTTCCCGATCATTTTTTTCCATTTTGTTTTTCCTGGCCTATAATCTCCTCGGTTAATTTTTCATATGCTTTCGCCCCGGAAGCGTTTCTTCTAAAACTATTGATAGTCTTATGTTCAGACGCCGCTTCATCAAGAGAAGTATTCTTGGGAATGGGAGTGAGGATGTTCTTCTCACCGAATTTATCGATTATATCATTAATGATCTTTCTTGTCATTTTTGTTCTTTTATTATAAAATGTAGGAATTATGCCGGAGATTCTCAATTTACTGTTCCCCAGGTCTTTCTTTGTCATTTCAATTATTTTAAGCAGTTGTTTTAAGCCTTCAAAAGCAAAATACGTAAGTTGTGTCGGAATGATTACTTCTGTTGAAGCATAAAGCGAGTTTACTGTCAAAATCCCAAGAGATGGCGGACAATCTATCAGAATATAATCGTAAGAATCCCTGATTTCACGAATCAGGCGTTCAAGAAGAATACTTTTATCCTTTTTATTAAGAAGAAAATAATCAGCCGCAGCAAGATTTAAACTTGAAGGGGCAATATGAAGATTTTGGATTCCTGTTTCTCTGATTATCTTTTTCCAGTTAATATCATTGTCTTCAACAAGTTTTTCATACATGGTTGGGATTGAATCCTCCGGATCAATCTGAAAGTTTATGGTGGAATTGGATTGGGGGTCCATATCAATAAGAAGCACCCTTCTTCCCCGAGCTGCTAAACCTGCACTTAAATTTATCGAGGTTGTAGTCTTCCCGACCCCGCCTTTCTGATTTGTGATTGAAATGATTCTGGTAACCACATTTTTTACTGGTTTTCAGGATTTTTTTTTGATGCAAGAATTCTGTAAATTACTTCTACCAATGCTTCAGGCTGAAAAGGTTTTGACACAAATTCACTTGCTCCCCTGAATAATGCTACTTTTCTCGCCCGTTCCTTATCTCTTTTATCACTCATGAGTATAACCGGAATGGAAGAGTGGACCTTTGAATCTTTAACATATTTTAAGAGATCATATCCCGTCTTAAATGTTTCCGTAAGGATAATATCACTTAAAACAAGATCGACAGTTCCTGTCTCAAGAATCTCAATAGCTGTTGTGATGGAATCTGTCCATTCAAATGCAAATCCCTCTGCTTTAATAATCGCAATTACCATCTCTTTTATCGTGGGACTATCTTCAACTATAAGTATTTTTTCTCCGCTCATAATAGTCTCCTTTAGGTGTGAAAATTCCTGAAAACATTATAGCATAAAAAAAAATAATTGTCAAACAATAAAATAGGAATGTAAATTTTAAATATTCGGGAGTTCAAGTCGTAAATTTAAAGTGTAATTCTCCTGAAATTCATGTATGGAATATTTAATTTTTATTCCGTTTCTACCGGTTCTTCGAAACCTTTCATATAATCTTCCAGGTATGATTCGACACCTACTTTATTTTTCTGGAAGCTGATGAATTCCTGGTAGAATGTTCTTGCCATCATTTGTTTCATGTATCTGGCGAAATATTCCATCTGCATAGCTTGTTCATCGAGTTGTTTTTCATTCATAAGATCTCTTTCAATAACCCTGGCAATAATAAAACCGTCTTCATATTGGAATGGTCCTGCTATTTGAAAATCAGGGGTAAGATATAATTCCTTTGATATTTTATCGCTTCCCACGAATGGTTCGGGAGGGGTCTTTTCATCCCCGCCGAAGGAGAGATTCGTTCCGGATATAAATTTATTCGAAATGAAATGCCGGAATCCAATCTCTTTTGCGAAATCATTCAAGGCAAACTCCTTTTCTTTATCCTTGATCTGCTCAAAGATTTCCTTTGCTTTTTCTTCAGCCGGTTTGACAGCTTCTTTTTTGAGATAGCGGGATGTAATTTCATCCTTCACTTTTTCAAATTCAATATAATGTTCAGGCTGCACGTCGAGTAATTTATAAACGAGATAACCGTCTTCGAGCGGAATGGGAAAATCGACTTTCTCATCATCCGCCAGGTCGAATGCCTGCCGTATCTGGGGGAACGGCGGGTTATCTTCTGTGTAGTAATCGGTTTCTTCTCTCTGAATATTGGTGTATTTTTCTTTGATTTTATCAAAACTGTCGACAACCTTTAATTCTTCAGATAATTCATCTGCTTTGTTAAAGATCTCTTCTTTTGTTTCTTCGGAAGCAACAACCTTTAAAAGGATGTGTCTGCAACGCACAAGTTTTTTTCCTTCTTCTGTCTTTTCGTCTTCCATTTTAATAATGTGAAGGCCGAACTGTGTTTCGACTATACCGGAAATCTCTCCTTTTTTTAATGAGAATGCAACCTTATCGAATTCAGGAATGGTTTGTCCCTGAGAAATCCAGTTCAAGTCTCCGCCTTGAGGGGCAGAGGGTCCTTCAGAATACCTCTTTGCAAGTTCCGCAAAATCTTCACCGGCTTTTGCCTGCTTTAATATTTCTTCCATTCTGGCTGTCACTTCTTCCTTATCTTTATCAGAAGGGACATTGGGAAGGTAGTAATACTCTACCTTAACCTTCTTCTTAATGAAGTAGTCGGATTTATTCTCTTCAAAGAATTTCTTCAGGTCCTCTTCGGTATACTCAATCGTATCATAGAAGTCTTTCAGACTGAAATTTATTCCTTCGATCTTTGTTTTTTCATTGGAAACAACAAAGTAATACTGGTTTTCAAGTTTAGAGGAACTGTAGAAGTCTATTGCAAGGTATTTCATTCTGGACATCAACTTATCTTGCTTGTACAGTTTTTCAAACTGTTTCGGAGTATAACCCTGGCTGTAAATAAACTGTTCGTACCGGGCTTTGTCAAATCCTCCCGGCCCACGGAACAAAGGGATAGAACTTAATTCTGTGTATATCTCAGTCTCTGATACCTTGATATTTGATTCTTTTGAGATCTGCCGCATAATCTCGTTTTCAACAACTATCTGATATGCATCTTCCATCATCTTCTTTGATTCTTCATCTGTGATCTCAGCCTGGTTCTGTGCTCTTTGGTTATTTAATATTCTTGAATAGATCTCTCTGAACTCTTCAAATGAAACCTTGTTCTTTCCTACTTTTGCGATACCTTTGTCTTTACTCTTCTCGTAGAGATTTGTTCCAAATATGAAGAAAAGGCTCACAATAAAGGCAATGACCGTGAACCAGATGATTACTTTTGTCTTCTCTCTAAGGGTTTTAAGCATTGTTACCTCCGAAATTTTTATCAGTTTTTAATTTTTTACTTGCAAAAAATGCTAATTTCTGATATTATAATATAATTTGGTATTATAACATAATTTTTTTTAATTAGTCAAGAGAAAACTTTGAAAATCTAAAAAAATAGAAAGAGAGAATGGAGCAAAACCATAAATTAAACATAAAGCGTACGCGGAATACTTTGAAGATGTCGCCTAAGCTTATAATTGTTTATATTGTGGTTTTTGTGTTTCTTATTTTCCTGCTTAAGACGCTGGTTAAGCCGACATCTGAATCGGAGCGGAAGCTTCTTTTGCGTTTGGAAAAGAGTCCGGAGAATATACAGTATAACTTTGATTTAGCTGATTATTACTATTTGAACGAAAGGTATGATGCAGCCATACGATACTATAAATCAGGCCTTGCCCTTGCAGATGAAACTGAATCAAATAACCATTACACTTATAAACTTGGGATATGTTATCTTAACTTGAACCGTCCGGAAGCAGTTGAATATCTTGAAAAGTTATATAAGTCAGGGTACAATGAACCTGACCTGAAACTTAATTTAGCGGTAGCTTATAAGAAGCAGGGAAACTTTTATCTGAAGAACTTGAAGGAGGGCAGATTTGGAAATTATTCCCAAGCCCAGCTTTCAAATATAATTAAATTATATTTTGTCAGGGCATATGAAGTGTTTTTGAGCGACAGTTCTTTATCAGAGAAGAACGGAGATGAGATCAAATACCTTGAAATGCGTCTGCTTGAGATAGATAAAGATTTTCAATTTTATTTTGAATTTAAGAAGGATTCGGGGTATTCAGAAATTCCCGGGCTATTTTATACTGCAACTTTGTATAAGGACATCAAGGAATTTGAGAAGTCGAAGCAGATTATTCTCGGGATATTAAAGAAGGAATCCAATGATAAGAATCTTAGATATGAATGCCTGCATATGCTTGGCTGGATGTTCTTCGATGAGCGCCAGTATTCACAGGCATTGAAATATTTCAAGGATGCCAGGAGTGAATCCAACACCGCAAAGATTAATTATTGGATAGGAAAAACATATGAGCAATTAGGTCAAAAAGAAGAAGCAATTAAATATATAAAGATTGCGCTTAAAATGGATCCGAAGTATCCGGATGCCATTCAGAAATTAAAAGAATTACAACAGTAAAGGAGAAGGTAATGATTTTAGATTTTTTAAAAGGTTTATTTTCGACAGATATCGGGATAGACTTAGGAACGGCAAACACCCTTGTATATGTAAAAGGAAAGGGGATAGTTCTTTCCGAGCCTTCAGTCGTAGCTATTTACAACGGAAAAGCTCTTGCTTTCGGGATTGAAGCGAAGAAGATGCTTGGAAGGACTCCCGGAGATATTCAAGCGATCCGTCCGATGAAAGACGGAGTTATTGCAGACTTTGATGTTACCCAGGAGATGATAAGCCATTTCATAAAAAAGATTCATAACCGTTCACGGTTCATTGCGCCGAGAGTCGTAATCAGTGTTCCTTCCGGGATTACGGGGGTTGAGCAAAGGGCAGTAATAGAAGCAGCAGAGAGTGCCGGAGCCCGGCGCGTTATTCTTGTTGAGGAACCCAAGGCTGCGGCAATCGGTGCCAACCTTCCTGTGAACGAACCATCCGGAAGCATGATCGTGGATATCGGTGGCGGAACCACAGAGGTTGCAGTTATCTCTTTAGGCGGGATAGTAGTTTCAAAATCGGTAAGGATTGCCGGAGATAAAATGGATGTTGCAATAATCGATTATTTAAAGCAGGAATACAGCTTATTAATCGGAGAACGAACTGCTGAACAGATCAAGATTGAGATAGGTTCTGCATATCCGCTTCAGGATGAGAAGGAGATGGATATTAAAGGGCGGGACCTTATTTCAGGACTGCCGAAGGTAATTTCAATCTCTTCAAAAGAGATCCGGAATGCATTAAAGGAACCGGTTACTGCAATCGTTTCTGCGGTTAGAGCGGCACTTGAAGAAACTCCTCCGGAACTCTCTTCCGATATTGCTGAACGAGGAATTGTAATGGCTGGCGGCGGCGCACTGTTGAAAGGTTTGGATAAGAAAATCTCAGAAGAATGCGGCCTCCCGATTTATATTGCAGAAGACCCCCTTACTTGTGTCGTGAAGGGAACCGGAAAGATACTGGAAAGCATTGACCTGTTAACACAGGTTTCACAAAAATATTAATCTTGGATAAAACCGTTTCATGCATAAGCAATTTGATTTTCAGCGTTTACGCTTTTTTATTATTCTCTTAGTTCTATCCCTGATTCTTTTTTTCTTCAGAGATCTCAGGCCGGTTAATCAGGCTATGCTTTTTATTTCAAAACCGGTATTTGTTATTGTTGACAGTATCAAGTATTCAACTCTCGGCCTCTTATATTACTTCAAATCCCAAAAAGCCCTCAAGCATGAGACAGAATTACTGAAAAAAGAGAATGAGTACTTGAGAAGAATAAATGCAGTGTTAATTGAAGAGAATGTCAGGTATAAAAGATTATCACAATTATTGGATATAGAAGATTTCTACAAGCAGAACGTAATCAATGCAAAGGTAATCGGCCGAAGTTCTTCTCAATGGTTTAACTCAGTTCTGATCAATAAGGGTTCAAAGCACGGAGTAATAAGGCATGCTCCTGTTATTATTGGAGAGAGTTTGATTGGAAGAGTGCAGGAGGTGTATTTCAATACTGCGCGCATAATGCTTGTCACGGATTCACGCTTCAACGCAAGCGGAATGGTAAGAGAACAAAGATTTATGGGTATTGTTAAAGGGAACTCCAGTCCGTATCTCGAATTTCAATTTGAATATCATAAAAAAAATATCTCGGAACCGGGCGTGAAAACATTAACGGGAGAGATTGTTATTACATCGGGGTTTGATAAATTCATAGTTCAGGGCCTTGTAATAGGGAAGATAGGTAAGATTTATGAGGATGAAGAGATTATGAAAACAGTCGAATTGATCCCCGTTGCTGACCTGGAACGATTAGAGTATGTCCAGATTTTAATCCCGGAAACAAAAACAGAAATTAAACAATGAAAACTGAACGCATTTTTTTAGGAATATTTATTTTTTTATGTATTCTTATTCAGATAACTTTAAGAGAAAGTATTCTGTTTTTTCATTTTGAGGTATTTGTAATATTTGTTATAATTCTTTCGTTCTTAACAGATTTTCGTGAATCATTGATTTGGAGTTTTTACTGCGGCTTTATTCAGGATCTGTTTGCAGGCGCTCCCGCCCTCGGAATCTATACATTCTCTTCTCTGATTCTTGCATTCTTGATAAATATATTTAAGGATTATCTTTTGCTTAAATCAATTTTTAATTTAATGATTTTTATATTTTTAGGAACAATTGTTGAATTGATGTTTACCAGGTTCATTTATTCACTATTATTCGATATTGATTTTACATTTGCTGCATCAACCACCATTCATCTGTTACTGCCATCCGCAGTAAACGCGTTGATTGCAATACCAATCTACTTAACTGTTTTAAGGATAAAGAAAATTGAAAGGAGACGTTTGTGGAATCACGGATAAAAGAGAAGCAGCGCTATGGTTTTCATATGTCTATTTCTAACGGGTTACTTGAAGCAGTCAATGACACCGCTGCAATGGGATGTACTTCAATGCAGATATTTTCAAGAAACCCGAGGTCTTGGAAAAAGAAGAGATTTAAAAAGGAACTTCTGATTGAGTTCAGAAATAAATTAAAGAAGAATGATATTTCACCTTTAGTTATTCATTCCATCTATCTTATAAATGCATGTTCAGATGACCTCGAGATTTACAGGAAGTCAAGGCAACTGCTTTTGGAAGAAGCCCGGAATACCGAAAGGCTTAACGGTGATTTCCTTGTACTTCACCCCGGGTCTTGTAAGATAAAACAGAAAGGAATTAAAAGGCTGGCTTCTGCATTGGACATAGCCTCGTCAATTTTATCCGGAAATAAAAAAATCCTGATTGAAAATGTTGCAGGTGGCGGTCATCAAATAGGGAAAAATTTTGAAGAGATGAAGATGATATTGGATAAGGTAAAAAATCCTGATAAGATTGGATTCTGTATTGATACATGTCATCTGTTTGCATACGGGTTCAACCTGAGGATAAGAATGAATGTGATGTCAATGTTCTCAGAGATAAATGAAACGATTGGCCTGGATAAAATTAACCTGATACATTTAAATGATTCAAAGTTCGACCTTAGCCTGAAAAGGGATCAGCATGAACATCTTGGGGATGGATTTATAGGATTTCAGGGGTTGAAAAATTTTCTCAATTCCGGTTTTGTTAAAGGGATCCCGATCATAATGGAAACACCAAAAGACAATCCGGATTCGGATAAAAAAAACCTGCAAACACTTTTAAGCATTCTCAATGGGGCATAGAAGAAATGTTTTTTATCTATCTTATATTGTTTGCAATTATCACATTTCTGCTATTCTTTGCAGGTTCCCGTCTGATAATTTTTGCGGATGCCCTATCGGAAAAAACAAAAATATCTGACGTATGGATCGGAATGATCGCACTTTCAATCGTTACCTCTCTCCCGGAATTGATTCCAAATCTTTCTGCTGTTTTGATCGTGAAGCAGCCGGACCTTGCTTTAGGTAATATTATCGGAAGCAATATCTTTAACCTGACTATACTTTTTTTCGTTGAGATTATTTTTGTCGGGAGGTCTATTTTCAATGCAATTCATAAGAAATATATAAAGCCAATCAATCTTGCAGTTGTGATTACTTTTGTAATCATGATTCAGATATTAATTGTTCCGCATATTAATCCGGGGAAAATCTTTGGAATTACAGTGTATTCAGACCTCTTCATCGGTTTTGTTTCTGGAACTTCAATCTTGGTAATCCTTTTATACTTGTTCGGATTCAGGTACTACCTGAAGGATCTTAATCTCGGGGAAGAAGGAGAACTCCCGATCGAAGAGAAGTATCTCCACTTCTCAAATAAAAGGGTAATTTTCAGTTTCATCTTTTATAGTTTTTTTATTGTTATTATTGGAATCGCAATGTCTCTAATTGCAGATAAGATGTCAACTATCGATATCAGGATAGGTGAAAAGGTTTTCAAACTCGGCCATACCTTTGTCGGAAGTCTATTCCTCGCTTTTGCAACATCTCTACCCGAACTGGTAGTATCCATTCAAGCAATCAGAAAAGTCAATTCGGTAAACCTTGCAATAGGAAATGTCCTTGGATCAAATCTTTTTAACCTTATAATTATAAGTATATCTGACTTCTTCTATTTCAAAGCGCCTATATATCACCACACTTCACCATCTCACTTGATATCAATATTTGTATTCTTCTTGTTGGCTATTGCCATTGTGATAGGAATCAGAAGAAGAACAAAACATAAATGGAAAATCAGTCCGGAAAGTATTTTTATTATTCTTACATATCTAACCTACCTCTTTATCCTCTTCCGTTTTAGAATTTAAGACACACTTTTCTTAAAAAAAGTGAAAAATTGACACACTTTCGTATTTTTATTTAATTTTTTATCTAAATATTTATTCTATAAAACGCGAATTATCGGGACTATTTTCGTACCGGTACTATTTGTGGTATAATTATTGCCCTAAATAATAAAGCGAACAAGGAGGATTATGGCTTTTCAAAGAACATTAAAAGATGAAATAAAGATTTCCGGGATTGCTCTTCACTCAGGTGAACTTTCACAGTTGATACTGCATCCTGCCCCGCCCGATACAGGGATAGTCTTTCTGTTTCATAAACATCAGAAAATTATCCCGGTTCCTGCGATAGTTGAAAATGTAGTTGATACACGCTATGCTGTTACTCTTGGGAAGGAAGATTGCAGAATCTCTACAGTTGAACACTTCCTTGCGGCTTTAAGCGGCTTGGGAATTGATAATCTTTATGTTTCCATTAATTCTTCTGAAATGCCTATCCTGGATGGAAGCGCTCTTACCTTTGTAAGAAAGTTTTTAGAGGTAGGGATTGAAAGACAGAAAGCGAAAAGAAAAGTTCTTGTTTTAGAAGAACCCGCAGAAGTGATAGAAGGCGATAAACATTTAATCTTTATGCCTTCAAATGGATTTAAGATTAACTATACGATCGACTTCGGTCGGTCAATTCTGAATAAGCAAACCGCTTTCTTTGATATTACCGAGAACTCTTTTTTAAAGGAGATTTCACTTGCAAGGACATTTACCTTTCTGAATGAAGTCAGCTTTTTACGCAAGAATGGTTTAGCAAAGGGCGGCTCTCTTGACAATGCCATCGTCTTAACAGATACAGATATCCTTAATGACAGACTTCGATATGAAGATGAGTTTGTCCGCCATAAAATACTCGACCTTATAGGAGACCTGTACCTGTGCGGATATCCTGTTCGTGGCCATATAATTGCATATAAATCGGGGCATTCATTAGATGTCCGCTTGGTACGGCTTCTACGGAAATTCGGTGAGATAGTCGAAGATGATTCGGAAGAAGAAGATCTGTCAAAAGATGAAATTCTTCAGCAACTTGAATCGCAAATTTACGGACCTGTTATAATTACCCATTAATACGGTGATACTAATACACATCCCTCTTTAACTTCCCTTCTGACCGAAAGGGAGTTTATTTTAATAAATATTAATATGACGGATTTTTATCCTCTTGTAATTAATCTATTGTTGGGATAAAATTACGAAAATTTCTCCTGCGAAAAAAACAATTTGACAATAACAATATCTTGTGTTATAATTAACCATATATCGCTACTTTTTACTATATATAGTGTATGCTATTTAAGGTTATTCTGGAAAAAGAAAGAATGACTTGAGTTGCTTGAATAATTGGAACAACCCGTGGTAACCAGGAGGGGAAGATGCTTACCAACTTCAATATTAACTTTGATAAGCCGAAGAAGCTGTCAAAGATCCAGAAAAGAGACGGAAGTATAGACCGTTTCAAAAAGAACAAGATTGTTGATGCTATTTACAAGGCATTTCTTGGAACGAGGGAAGGAAATAAGAAGATTGCGATTCGCTTTGCAAATGATGTTGTAGAACAGATAGAATCAAAGTACAGTGATGAGAATCTTATTCCTACGGTAGAGAATGTTCAGGATATGGTTGAAAGGGTCCTGATGGATAATGGTTTTGCGAAGACAGCCAAGGCATATATCCTATACCGTGAGCAGCATTCAAAGATGCGTCAGATCCGAAAAGTCATAATGGAGGTTGATAAGACGATAGACGGGTATCTCGGACAATCAGACTGGCGGGTTAATGAGAACAGCAATTCAGATTATTCAATTTCAGGTTTAATGCTTCATGCTGCGGGGTCAGTTGTTGCGCATTATACATTAAGCACGATATATCCCAACGATATTTCAGAAGCGCACGTTAACGGGGATTTTCATATTCATGACCTGTCAATGGGAATCGCGGGATATTGCGCAGGGTGGTCATTACGGCAGATTCTTGAAGAAGGTTTTAACGGAGTGGAAGGTAAGGTTGAATCAGGCCCGGCAAAACACTTGGATACAGCTCTCGGACAGATGGTTAATTTTCTCGGAACTCTTCAGAATGAATGGGCCGGGGCAATGGCATTTTCATCATTTGATACTTATCTCGCCCCCTTTATCAGGTTTGATAACCTTTCCTATGAAGATGTTAAGCAGTCTATTCAGCAGTTTGTTTTCGGTTTGAATATATCATCAAGATGGGGAGGTCAAACCCCGTTTACAAATCTTACTTTTGACTGGGTCGTTCCCGAAGACTTGAAGAATGAGAAGGTGATCTTTGGCGGACAGAGACTGGATATACTCTACGGTGATTTCCAGAAGGAGATGGATATTATCAACAGGGCATTCCTCGAAGTTATGGAGGAAGGGGATATGACCGGGCGTGTATTTACATTCCCGATTCCTACATATAATATTACAAAAGATTTTAACTGGGACTCTGAGAATGCGAATATCTTATTTGATATGACAGCAAAATACGGGCTCCCTTATTTTCAGAATTTCCTCAATTCCGATTTGAAACCAACAGATGTCAGGTCGATGTGCTGCAGGCTTCAATTGGATTTGAGGGAATTGCGGAACAAGACAGGCGGATTATTCGGCGCGGGTGAATCAACAGGATCAATAGGTGTCGTAACGATTAATCTCCCGAGATTGGGTTACCTTTCAAAAACAAAACCTGAGTTCTTCGAGAGATTAGAAAGACTGATGGATCTTGCAAAATTCTCGCTTGAAATTAAACGAAGTATTGTCAATAAGAATTTAGAGAACGGATTGCTTCCTTATACCAGAAGATATCTTCAGGCTCTTGATAATCATTTTTCAACAATCGGTCTGGTCGGTATGAATGAAGCGATTATTAATTTCATGAAGACAGACATCTCTTCTGTGGAAGGGAAGGCATTTGCAAATGAAGTCCTGGAGTTCATGAGAAATAAAATTCAGGAGTTTCAGACAGAGACCGGAAATATTTATAATCTTGAAGCGACTCCTGCTGAAGGTACTTCCTACCGGCTCGCTCGAATTGATAAGAATCAGTATCCCGATATCATCACTGCCGGGAATGACGAACCGTATTATACAAACTCGAGCGCGCTTCCGGTTAATTATACCAATGATATTTTTGAAGCATTGGATCATCAGGAAGAATTGCAGACAAAATACACCGGCGGTACTGTAATGCATATCTTCCTTGGAGAATCATTAAACGACGGGGAAACATGCAAGGTCTTCATTAGAAGAATAGCTGAAAAATACAGGATCCCTTATTACACAATTACCCCGACATTCAGTATATGCAAAACGCACGGGTATATTAAAGGTGAACATTTTAAATGCCCTGAATGCGGAAATGAAGCGGAAGTATATTCACGGGTCGTGGGGTACTTCAGACCGATTCAGAACTGGAATAAAGGAAAAAAGGAAGAATTTAAGGAAAGAAAATATTACCAGTTCAGCGTTTCCCAGAGTAAAGCTTCTTAATAATGTTAATTGCTGGCTACTTACCTTCAAGTTTAAGCGACTTTCCCGGGAAAATTTGCTCAATTATTTTCACTCAGGGATGCAATTTCAAATGCCCATTCTGCCACAATCCGGAACTTATTCCTGCAAAAGGAACAACTACTGTTAACGAAGACGAGTTCTTTGCTTTTTTACAAAAAAGGAAAGGAAAGTTGGATGGTGTATCAATTACCGGGGGAGAACCCCTGATACATGATGATATAGTAGAGTTTATTAAAAAGATTAAAGATCTCGGTTTCTTGGTGAAGATTGACACAAACGGAAGTTATCCTCAACAACTGGAAAAAATCCTGAATTCAGGTTTGGTAGATTTCGCTGCAATGGATGTCAAAACATCCCCGGAAAAATATTCACAAGTAACAGGGTATGATATTGATTTCAATAAAATT
>JAQVHJ010000371.1 GCA_028696285.1 bacterium | reverse complement strand
AAACTCCCCTTCAGAATAGCTTCCTTTGAAAATGTATCGCTGATAAATCCCCAGTTTTTAAGATACTCTTCATATTCACAGTAGAATATCCTGCCTGCACCCGCCTTATCCGTATGCCCCGGCTTGATCCTTGTGTCATAGACGGAGAACTCCTCAAAGTCCGTGAGGATGGACAGAGGAACCCTTGCTGTATATCCGTATCTACGGAGCTGATATGCAGGGCCGATATCCTCCTTGATATTGACCGAAGGCTTCTTCGCTTCAACGAAGAATTTCCGCACCCCCCCTATCCTGAAGCTGTAGTCCGGAGCTTTCGGCTTCCCTTCAATACTGACCTTATCCTCCCTGACAACATCCCTGTAATCCTCCGAGTACCCCGAAAGATTCCTGACATCCCACCCTAATAACTCAAAAAACTTATCAATAAAATCAACACGCGTATTCGACTCATCATAATACGGGCTTTTATATCTGTTAAAATTATCCTTGAAAACGGAGATGAGAGATTTAAGATCATCCATTAACAGCATTCCTTTTTTTTATTTGAATGTACAGTTTATTATATTTCAAAAACAATACGATGTCAAGAAAAAAAAGACATTTACCGAAAAGAACCCTTTTTCTATTTATATTTACCATGTTCTCCGGTGATCAGTGATGTTACTATAAAATTGAATATGCCGGCGGTATGAAGCTGACCGTTCTCCCGAGGAATCGGCTGAAGATTCTCGATTGAATCCGAACCGCCTTCATCAGGTAAAACAATATACCCTATTACCCATCCGTAATCCGATTCCTTATTCATATAATGATCTTTGAAAATGATAGCGCCGCAGATATCCTTCAGGCATACTTCCGGTTCCCGCCACGGAGTCTCCTCCCCCTTTTCCCATACCGTCCGTATAACCTCTTCCGAATACAGCATTTGAGAACCTCCTCTTTTAAAGAGCGCGAGTAAAAGAATCCCTATTAAATAATTTTATTGGGCAATTTCCATACCATATTTTTTTTAATTTACAATGATTTACATTTAAAAATTAACTGTATGAGAGATTCAAAAAAGAGATTTCTGCACAATTTTTAATTCTATGCACAATTTTCTGTGCATAATTAACTTGAAAGATAACCTTGAATAAATAAATATTGGGCTGTTGAGATTGCCCGTAAGTAAGAAGGAATTATGAAGAATGAAGAAAGCGGAATATGGTTGAAGATCTGTTTAAAAAGTTAACGGCAATACATCTTCTCTCCATTGTCTTATACCATCTTTTATGAATTAAGTACTTCATTTATTTTCTTTATCAATAGTTCCATATTGAATGGTTTTTGAATGAAATTGATTCCTTCGTCAAGAACTCCGTAATGAACAATTGAATTGTCCGTATATCCCGATGTATAGAGAACTTTAATATCCGGATAAATTTTCTGAACCTCCTCCGCGAGCTGTTTTCCGTTCATTTCGGGCATAATTACGTCGGTATAAAGTAAATTAATGGATTTTTCTCCCTTTTTACATAAATTTAAAGCGTCTTTTCCGTTGGAAGCGCAGATCACTTTAAATCCTGCATGTTCCAATACACTGCAGGCAATATCCCGGATGTTTTCCTGATCCTCAACTACTAAAATTATTTCATTCCTTTTGACCGATCCCTTTTCTATCGTTTTATTCTCCGCTTCGTGTTTCTGTTCCACTACCGGGAAATAGACTTTAAAAGAAGCGCCTTTTCCCGGTTCACTATAACACCAGATATTTCCACCGCTTTGCTTTACAATTCCATAGACAGTTGCTAAACCAAGTCCTGAACCTTCTCCTTGTTCTTTTGTGGAAAAAAACGGTTCAAAAATTCTTTCCAGGGTTGCTTCATCCATACCGTGCCCGGTATCTGTAATTGCAAGCAGGACATACTCTCCTGGTTTCGTTGAAATATGCAGCTGGGAATATGTTTCATCAAGATATACATTTGATGTTTCAATCGTGAGAATTCCCCCGGAACGCATGGCATCCTTTGCGTTTATTGCAATATTAATAATTACCTGTTCAATCTGCCCCGGATCAGCTTTTATCATCCCTATTTCACTGCTTAAAATTTTTTTTAGGAGAACATCTTCACCTATAATCCTCAGTATCATTTCTTCTACATTGGAAAGAATGTTGTTGATATTAAGAATTTTCGGTTTAAGAACCTGCTTTCTGCTGAATGCAAGCAGCTGCTTGGTAAGAAGAGATGCATGTTCACTGCATCTGATTATCTGATGAATCCTGGCATTTACAGGATCTCCTTCCTTAAGGTTCAGTTTAATTAAATCGCATGATCCCATAATTATAGATAGGAGATTATTAAAATCATGGGCAATACCACCCGCCAATTTTCCTGTCGCCTCAAGTTTTTGGGATAGAAACAGCTGTTTTTCAAGATTCTTCTTTTCGGAAATATCGATCGACATAATTAAAATACCGTCGGAAACAGGTTCAATGGAAAGCTGGAACCAGCCGGAGCTGGCGTCCGGATATATGAATTCATTTTCCATCATATGAGAAATCCGGTTTTCCATACAGTTTTTCAATTGCTGAAACATATCCGTTGTTTCGATACCGGGATAAACATCCTGCATTTTGTTTCCGATAAGTTCATTCCTGCTTTGCCTGCTGTGAAGACATCCGGCATTATTTATATAGAGATATCTCCAATCAAATGATATTATCTGGATTCCTTCAAGCAGATTGTCGCAAAGTTCTTTATACAGACTATCTTTAATTTCCTTTTCAGTCATATAATCCTCCAGCATCGTTTTTTATGTTAACCGGAAATAATTAAAAATAAAATTTTTATTTCGTATTTCTGTTTTACTGAACAATTTCTGCATTAAAAAGAACAACCCTTCTTAAAGTGCAATAACTATGCCATAACTAATTCAAAGGAGTATCCGGAGAAATATTATCCTGCTTTGTTATAAGGATATTCCGAATCAGGAAACAGTATATTGAAAAAACAGGATTGATAATTGACAATTGTGAATATAGCATTTATACAAATACTGCAGATGTTTAAGGCGGATGATATTTAGAGAAAATTTGAATTTGATTTTTGACCACGATATTTCAATG
>JAQVHJ010000370.1 GCA_028696285.1 bacterium | reverse complement strand
GAGAACACCAATAAGTTCAGCTTCATTATTGAGCTGGGCAAGGATCCCGCGGGTGAGGTAGATATAACCTCCGGGAACAGCAAAAGCATTAACCACCGGACTATCTAAAATCTTAACATGATATTCCAGATTGGGACGGTGGGAAATTTTCCCCATTTCGTTACCCTTTTCCTGAATGAATCTCAAAAGAGCATCACTTTTATATTCTCCAAAACTGGCAACTACCTGCGGGTCATATTCCGCACCAAGAGCAACTTCCTGAGCTTCTGACATTAGCATTATCTGTTGCTTCCCGGTAACAGGATTGACTGCACATGAACTCATTAAGAGCAACACTGCTGCAACCAGGAAGAGTGTAATAGACAAATTGATTTTTTTCATCATAATGATTATTTTGATTTTAACTGTATGATTGAACATCACATGATTGTCATATACATAACTTGTTTAGGTTTGAAATCAATCATGTGGTTTTCACCTAATTTGACTTAAAAAATAAGCTGAACAACCAGCTTCTTTCCTAAAATTCATCCTATCTCAAATATCGGGAAAAAATAATTCAAACAACAATTTCTTACTTTTTTTATCGGGTTTTATCGATTTTTTAGCTTTGAAAAATGTTTTAATTCGCCAGCGCGGGGTAGGATCTTTTTCTTTAATTCTCTTCCTGCTGATTTGTTCAATCTCGTTAACGTTTTATATGCTGTTCATTGAAATTTCAGAAGTTCTTCAGGAAGGGTTATGGATTCATACATTTCAGTAAATATTTATATAACTTTATGAAAATTTGATTAATGCGAATCAGAGTTGAATTTCTTATAATCTTAAATGTGATTACATCAGGAAAGTTGTTCATAAAAACCTGGAATAATTTTCTTACCTTGACGGATAACAGATTAATGATCTGTTAATTAATTAACATTGATGGCATGGGATCAATAACCAGAAGAGATTTTAGCCGCAGAAGCCTGCTATTAGCAGCAGCAATAGGTTCAGGAGGTTTGATCGGTTATGGTTTCCTTAATAAACACAGTATTATCGCAAGGAATAACCTTCTGAGAATGGGACATTGCGCCCCGAGCGTAATGCAGACACTTCTTGGAATAAGCAATCCTGAAACTAATAATATGATTCTGGCCTCCGGAGGGATGGCAGGAGGAATAGCAGGATCCGAAACAGAGTGCGGAGCCTTGACTGCACCTTTAATGTTCCTCAGCTTTACAAACAATAATATTCAGGGGATTCCTGAAAAAATTGAATTAATTGAAAAAGCCCGGTCATATTATAACGCTTTCACGGAACTTAACGGTTCACCTCTCTGTAGCAGGATTCGGTATTCCGGAGGCCAGAGTGCTTGCAGAAAAGCAGTATGCCGGTTTCACAGAACATACAGAGGGGCTGTTAATAATCCTACCTCACTTCCCCCTGAGACCAGAAAATCATTTTCCCTGCTCCTTGAAGCTTTTAACGAAAACAAATTCCATTGTGCTCATAATGTACTGGATAACCTTCCTGCAAATTTCGCTGTGAGCAGAGAGCTTTACGACTCTTCCTGGATCTTTATCGGCGGCATTGCTTTGCTCAACAGGACTTGTGGAGCTCTTGCCGCTGGTGTCATGGCTCTGAGTTCAGTGACCTCGGAGATTGAAAACAGCTATTCAAGGGTTGCCAGAATGAACAGAATGTTGAAAAAAAATGACCAGCACGCCTTGGATGAAGAGATAAACGAGTTTAACCGGGCTATAAATTTGAGTGAAGAATTAGGTTCATGGTTCAGGAATGAATTCGGATCCTTTACATGCCGCGACATCTGGGGATATGATTTTACCCGTTACGAAGATGCAGCAAACTTTATTAACGGTCATTGTATGGAAATATGCAGTAAAAATATTGCCGGAATGGTGGCCCGGCAGGTCAGTTCAATGACCTGAGTGATCCATTGCTCTTTAGCTTGCCGTATTATGATTTAAATCTAAGTATGTAACAATGGGAACTGTAAAAATCTTAATAATAAAACTGTCATGAAATTCAAATTAATTATCCTTTTATCACTGTTTATTTCGTGTAACATTGTCTATACCCAGCAAAAAGAATGCAAGGTTGCCGTTCCGGCATTGTCGGGAACATATTCAGGAGGATGCAGAAACGGCCTGGCACATGGTAAAGGAACCGCACAGGGTACCGACTTTTATGAAGGACAGTTCTCAAAGGGAGTACCTTCAGGAAATGGTCTGTACAGATGGAAAGACGGCCCGTATTATGAAGGCGAATGGGTTAACGGATTAAGAGAAGGAAAAGGTAAAATGGTCTATAGTGATTCAACAATTACAGGATACTGGAAAAACGACAAATATATAGGCAAAGATCCTGTTGTGCCATACAAGATAACCCGCAGCATGAACGTTACTCGTGCGACCATAATCAAGTCAGGTGCAATCGAAGGCGTTCGGATCCTGCTCCTTCAGGCAGGATCAGATAATCTGGATATCGAACATTTCTCCCTTGCATACAGCAGCGGCTCAGAATACCGCTCGGGAAGGATGTACGGAATTCAGAATGTTCTGTTCCCCCTCGATGTCAAGGTAAAGTATATGCTCTGGAATAAACTTCGGACAGGTCAGTTTGAGGTAATCTTTGAATTCACAATATTTGAGCCCGGCGCCTGGGAGATAACTCTAAACAATTAGCAGGCCTTAATCGCCTCAGGCAGAATGCAACAATTCAAGTCACAGACTAAATATCCTTCAGGAGGAACCATTAAACCCGGCTTTGTAACCGTAAATCCAAATGGAATTTTCATATTTTATTAAACCCACATGTATTGCATACACAAACACTTATGTATATAATTTTCAATCATGTGCGGTTCCATCCGACCATTAAAATAAATTATATGCGGATGAAATCTTCAAAACCAGAATAACTTACCCGTCCCGAATACTAATAAATCTACCATATTTTCCACCACAATAAAAAATGCCGCTATACTTATGTAATTTACAGCGACATCATATTTTACTCAATTGTAATGAGAAGACAATTGTTGACCCACCTGGGCTCGAACCAGGACTCTGCGGAACCAAAATCCGACGTGTTGCCAATTACACCATG
>JAQVHJ010000016.1 GCA_028696285.1 bacterium | reverse complement strand
TACCAGTATATCAGCTTTGGTATACCCGCAAAGAATTTAGGCGCTTTCGGCGTCGCCCTGAAGTATGTTGACTATGGGACATTTGAATATACATACCCGACAGGATATACAACAGAACCGGATGAATCAGGAGATACATTCGCCGCTTATGATTATTCCTTAACATTCGGGTGGGGGAAACAGCTTACCGACAGCTTCAGATTCGGCATTGGTTTTAATTACATGTATGAACAGCTGGAAGAATGGAAGGCTGATGCATATTCATTTGATTTAGGTTTCACTTATCAGAATCCTGAATTCATGAAGGATATCAGACTCGCATTCTCTGCAGGAAACATGGGTTCAAACGTCAGGTACTATAAGGAAAGATGGGAAATGCCCGTAATCGCAAGATACGGCCTTTATTGGAACTTCTTTAAATCACAGAATCACGACTTCCTGACCGTCGTTGAATTCGTTCAGTATAACGACGCAGCAATTAAGTCAAGTCTTGGATTGGAATACACCCTTAACCAGAGATTCATGTTAAGATTAGGTTATCAGAGCGGATATGATGCATATGATAATATCTCTGCAGGATTAGGAATGAAATTACCTTTTGCTTCAAAAGCTATGAATCTCGATATTTCATTTAATCAGTCAGAGTCGTTCGGTAGCGTATTCAGAGCGCAAATAGGAGTTCAGTTCTAATCTGAATTCTTTCCATTAAATTATTAAAAGGCCTGCTTCATTGAAGCAGGCCTTTTTTTTCTTAGGGGACAGCCGTTGCAATGTTGCAATTAAACGAGTAAATGACGTATTGTTGGGATTATTATTTTTTACTGAAATAAAATTAAGTTGGATCGGTTTCTTTAAAAGGAATCAGATTTTTATTGAAATTACTTCGTAGATTTTTTGGGCGAGGGTTTTTCCCTTTACTTTGATAGGCTCAAGTTCCATTACATTGACATGATCTTTTACGAGCTGATATGTAGAGTCTGAAATATAAATCTTTTCAGCGGGGGCGTTTGCTTCAAGGCGCTCAGCAAGATTGACCGCGTCAGAAATTACGGTATAATCCATTCTCTGCAATGATCCGATATTCCCTGCAATTGCTTCTCCTGTATTGATCCCGATACCTACTCCGATATTCTTTCTTCCGAGACTCAACCACCTCTTGTTCAATTCAATCGTTGCGTCCCTCATTTCAATTGCTGTTTTCACTGCACGTATCGGGTCATCAGGATGAGGGAACGGAGCGCCGAAGACCGCCATGATACAATCACCGATGAATTTATCAAGAGTCCCTTCATATTTAAATATGACCTCTGTCATAAGTGTAAAATATTCATTTAATAATGCGACAACCTCTTCAGGCTGCATCTTCTCTGACATTGTTGTGAATCCCCGGATATCTGAGAATAGTGTTGTAATAACCTTCTTCTCACCACCCAGCTTCATCTCCTTACCTGAGATGATTTCGTTTACAACATTGTTAGACATGTACCGGGAAAGCCGGTTCCTTATCTTCTCCTCTTCCCTGATCTTTTCAAACAGGGTCGCATTCTCAATTGCAACAGCGACATAATTAGCAAATGTTGACAGGAGTTCCTTGTCATCCTCTGTGAACGGACTCTTGGATGCAATGTTATCAACATAAATAATGCCGATTGGTTCTTCCTTCTTATTCAGGAGTGGAACGCAGATTACCGACCTGATATTATACATTACGACACTTGTTGCAGCAGAAAACCTGTCGTCGTTCTGGGCATCAATCGTCAGGATAGGTTTACTGTTCCTGAAAACATCCTTCGCAATCGATTGTGAAATTTCAAGGTTATCAAGGTCTGTAATGTTCCTGCCCATATTCCGGGCAACTTTTGTAATTAAGGAATTGGTCTCAGTATTATGCAGCATTAAATACCCTCTCTCTGCATTAACAACCTTCAAGGCAAGATCCATTACTACATTCATCAGCATCCTTAAATCTGTAACTGAGTTGACGACCTTCCCGACATCATACATGGTCCTCAAAATCTGGTTGGATTTCTTTGCTTGGAGAAATGACTCGTGCATCTTGACCATCTCATTCTCAATGTAAATTAAACGCTCCCCGAGCAAATTAACATCCGTCTTAACCTTATCTCTGTCGCGAATCTTCATCTTGATATCGTCAAGCTCTGATTGAAGTAATGTAATATCCTTGATCATCTCTTCCTGAGAACGGCGCTTCTCTGAACTGAAAATAGTGTCAATGGTCGTATCATCTACAAAGGTTATTATTACATTACCCAATTTTATTTCGTCTCCATATTTAAGCTCCTCACGGTCTATCTTCTTGCTATTGAGAAGGGTTCCGTACGAACTCCCCTTATCTACAAGAAAAAACTTACCTTCTTTATTGACAATCGCAACATGATACCTTGAAACAAAAATATCCGTCAGAACTATATCATTATCTTCCTTCCGGCCTATCTTCGTTATCTCATTCTTAATCTTGAACTTGATGGGATTCTGTTCAAGGTCATAATAAATCAGTGTCGCCATGATCCTCCTTAAAAATCACTTATATATATTTTAACATATTTAATTGATTAATTCAAGATTTTTCCCTTGAATAATCATAAAATTTATGTTATAATGATTTTGGCATTTTTTTAATATAATGGAGGAGAGAAATGAGAATAAAAACTTGGATTCTCGTTTTAGCAGTATTTTTTATATGTTTAACAACTTGTTCTTCCGAAGAATATGATAAGGAAATAATTAAAAATGCAATGAATAAAGTGGTAATTATTAAGGCAAAAGGTGATTCGGAATATTTATATGTTCATAAAATAGCAGGTTTTAAAAGGGTAAAATTCACTGATTGGGAAGGTTCCGGAGTAATTATTTCTTCTGACGGTATTATTGTTACAAATAACCATGTTGTGGAAGGTGCTAAAACCCTGGATGTTATTAACTCCCAAAATAAAAAATTCAAGGCAAAAATCCTTACAGCTGACCCCCTTGCAGATATTGCCTTAATTAAAATTGATGCTGAGAACCTTGAGTTTATGACTTTCGGTGATATTAATATGCTACAGGAGGGTGATGACTGCTGGGCTATAGGTAATACTCTTGGACATGGCCTTAATATTTCAAAAGGCATGATAACTTCCATGAACCAGAATATACTTCATAGCCTTATGGTAGAACGGTTCTTCCGATTTAATGCAAAGATAAACCACGGAAACAGCGGAGGCGCATTGATAAATTCAAAAGGTGAATTGGTTGGGATACCCACTATTATGAAGCTCCAGGATTATCATGAACAGACTTTGTATGATTTTAATCTTGCCATCCCTGTTTATCAGGTTAAAGATATGTTTGACAGGTATAAAGCGTTTAATTATTTTTACAGGTCATGGTTAGGCTTAGCTATCATGATCAATACTCAGGAAAATAAGGATTTCTTAGGAATTAAATCTCAGGGAACTGAGGGCTACTTGGTTGAATGGGTATTTCACGATTCTCCCGGAGAAAAAGCAGGATTAAAAAAGAATGATATCATACTTGAAATAAACGGTGTTAAATTTGAGAAGTTAACTGCTATTCAGGATTACATCTTTAATTTAATTGACGGAACGTCTGTGAATATTAAATATTCAAGAAACGGCGAAGTAAAAGAAACAAAGGCAAATGTTAAAAAGCTGTTTTGTCCGCCTGAAGAGTTTCCACCGGATTTTTGTATGCTGCACTTTCTTGGATTGGAAATAGATGATTCATTAAAGGTAATATCAAAAAGAAAGGGATCGCCTGTTGAACAGATGGAAATTCCCGAAACAAAAATTCGCTCGATTATTCCTGCCCAGACATTTGATCAGGGGTATGAACAGAAAGTGAAAAATATGCAGGATCTTGCAATCGAATTAAAAAAATCGCATATTGGGAAACATCAATTTGCTCTTGTTGTAAGCTGGGGTAGAAGTGATAAGGAAAATATCCTTTTCATTGTAGATGACAAGCTTCCATTCATATTATAAAATACAGGAGAAAAAAAATGAAATATTTAAAAGTTAACCTTTCATTGATCCTGATCATTTTATCTTTATCAATTATTCCCATGGAAAAAATATATGCCAAAAGAGATGTTAATCTTGCATATGAAACAACTTTTAAAACTAAATATCAAACAGATAAAACATATTTCATACCAAGTAGAGCGAAAATTGTGTATGGTTATTCCGGTGTCAATCTTATTCCTGTTTTAGTTGAAAAGAAATTTGAAGAGAGGGAATTTACCGGATTTGTTATTGAAACGAATGGTTACGCTATCATTCCTTACGAACCTTTAAAATACTTCGATAAACTTGAAGCAGAATTCTATGACGGGGTCAAGTTTCCGATTACTGTAATCGGCAGTTATCCACCACAGGATATAGCACTGGTAAAACTTGAAAATTATACACGAAAAGCAGTTGTTATCGGTGACTCGGATAAAGTGGAACCCCTGGATGAAATTTGGTCATACGGATTTCAAAGAGGAGCGAGTAAAATACTTTCTTCCGGAATAATCAGTTCTCTCCACTTCTCAGAATTCCTTATTGAATATCCTGATTTTTTCAAAACAGAAATGAGCATTAATCCGGGAGTCGAAGCTGCTCCTGTTTTCAATGAAAATAACGAAGTTATCGGTATATGCAGATGGAATGTTGATAATTTCGGAACGGTAGAACCCATTAATCATATTATGAAGATAATTGAAAAACTTAAAATAAATGAACCGATCAAGCATTCATGGCTTGGTATCTATGTGAAATCAGGGGATAAATTAAGTGAATCAGAATATAATATCCCGGCAAATTCAAATACTCTTTATGTAGCATCTATCTTTGAAAATTCTCCTGCAGAAAAAGCTGGATTAAAAAAGGGTGATATAATCATTGGAATTGATAACCAGGTTTTTAATGAAAGGTACCTTTATATTAAATACCTTATGAACCAGCCGCTCGGAAAGGAAGTAACCTTAAAAATTAAAAGAGATAATACTGAGTCTGAAATAAAAATGTTCACAGAAGTAAAACCGGAAATTATTAGATTACGGCCGCTTGATGAACTGCTTCTATTTTTTGGGATGAAGGTTGAATGTGATAAAGGAAAACCAATGATAGTAAAAATATTTGAAGATTCTTATGCTAAAAACACAAATCTAACTGAAGAGAAACAGATCAAATATATACTCCCAAAAGAAGAAATCCCTATCCAGAAACTTGATGAGAAGGATAAGAAATTTGATAACCGCTTGGATACGGAAAAAATTAAAACATGTGAGGACCTGGAGAAATATATCAGAGAAAGTGTTTTCGATGATATCCTCTTTTTATACCTCGCAACAGAAAATTTCCTTGATAAAGGGGATTCATTCTTGACGGTACTTCCGGATTATTTTCCGGTTCTATAAGTTTGCTGCTATTTCTGTTATATTGAAAATCATAAATAGCTGACATTCTTATCAGGTTTGTAATATCTTTTATGTGAATAGAAAGATAGAATATTTACATCATTAAGTAAGATATTTTTATGCTTCTGTAAATGAAAATAATTTTTTAACTGAATTGTTATCTAATACTATTTTAAGATGAGATTCTTTTAAGATGGTTTAAAACATCTTCTATATGTCCATCAACCTTAACTTTGCGCCAGATCTTCTTTATCTTCCCTTCCGGATCAATTAAGAATGTACTGCGAACTATCCCGAAAAATTTCCTGCCGTATAGATTCTTCTCTGCAAACGTCCCGTAAAGTTCAGATACTTTCTTATCTTCATCTGTGAGAAGAATAAACGGAAGGCCCAACTTTTCCTTAAATTTCTGATGCGATTTTATATTATCAAAGCTTATTCCGATAATAACTGCATTCAAACTTGAAAACTCTGTATTAGAATCTCGAAAACTGCACGCTTCCTTCGTACACCCGGGAGTATTATCCTTCGGGTAAAAGTAAAGCACTACCCATTTCCCGATGTAGTTGCTTAACTTAATTTTACTGCCTTCCGTTCCTTCAAGTTCAAAATCCGGAGCAGGCATGCCTTCTTTTATTTCTTTATTTTCCATTTTTTAACCCATTTTAATAAATTATAACATTTTCAAATCTTATAGTCAAGTTTTTTTTAACTACTCACCCTGACATTCCATTATATTCACTTTTGAAAATTCATTTTGCATTCACGAGATTTTTATACAAACATTGCTTTAAAATAAAGTATCTCTCATTATTCTTGCTGTTATATATAAATATTTATCTTATTAATCCTTATAATCACTATCGAATAATCTTTTACTTTCAGTGGATGTTTAAGTATCGCTCACTCTAAGTATATGCGACATCATTTCCAATGCAATATTCACAATTCGAAGTTGATACATCCTACGTGGTGTATCATCAATCTCATATTTTCAATGCGAAGTTCTTTCGTTCAGTATATTTCTATCTTTTAAAATCAACTAAGGAAATTTCATCCTTCAGCGATTCCGCGGTTAAAAATCTTCTCTGCGTCCTCAGCGCCCTCTGCGGTGAAAATCACATTCAATCGCTTCATAAGTATCTATTGATATTTGGTTCAATATATCTATATTAATTTAAAATCAACTAAGTAATTTTCATCCTTCTGCGATTCCGCGGTTAAAAATCTTCTCTGCGTCCTCAGCGTCCTCTCCCGATTTCGTGGTATCTCCATCGGGACTGCTCGCTGTTAAACTATATGTTCGCAGTGCGAACTAAATCCTCTGCAATGATAAATTACATTTAATCGCTGTCTAAATACCAATCTCTCTTTGGTTCATTACTTTATAATTATCTTAAAGTAGATAAGTAAATTTTCATACTTCAGCGATTCCGCGGTTAACAAATCTTCTCTGCGTCCTCAGCGTCCTCTCCCGATTTCGTGGTATCTCCATCGGGACTGCTCGCTGTTAAACTATATGTTCGCAGTGCGAACTAAATCCTCTGCAATGATAAATTACATTTAATCGCTGTCTAAGTACCAATCTCTCTTTGGTTCATTACTTTATAATTATCTTAAAGTAGATAAGTAAATTTTCATCCTTCTGCGATTCTGCGGTTAACAAATCTTCTCTGCGTTTTTAAAAAGAAGAGGGCGTCCGTCCGGGCGCCCCTACATTGTGAATCGAATGTTTATAATACAAATCTTTCGGTTTTCGAATCACAGATATTCCCGATTTCAGTTGTAGCTTCATCGGGACTACTATGTTAGTGGTAAGTGGAGTGTGGAAGGTGGATGGTGAAATGAATATAAAAAACAAATCTTATGCTCGCAGCATGATTATTATCTTCAGAGTAAAAAATATTTACATTCAAATGATAGTTATGTATCATTCGCTATTTGGTTCAGAATATTATTTTCATCTTAATATCAACTAAGTAAATTTCATCCTTCAGCGATTCCGCGGTTAAAAATCTTCTCTGCGTCATCAGCGCCCTCTGCGGTGAAAATCACATTCAAATGCTTCATAAGTATCAATCGCTTTTTGGTTCGATATATCTATATTAATTTAAAATCAACTAAGTAAATTTTCATCCTTCTGCGATTCCGCGGTTAAAAATCTTCTCTGCGTCCTCAGCGCCCTCTGCGGTGAAATATTACATTCAATCGCTTCATAAGTATCTATTGATATTTGGTTCAATATATCTATATTAATTTAAAATCAACTAAGTAATTTTCATCCTTCAGCGATTCTGCGGTTAACAAATCTTCTCTGCGTTTTTAAAAAGAAGAGGGCATCCGGCCGGGTGCCCCTACATATCCTATCAAATGTTTATAATACAATTCTTTCGATTCACGAATCACAAATCACGAATCACGATTATTCCCTTCATGTCCTTCATGGTAAAATCTTTAGATCCTTTATTTTCTTTAAGTATCAGTCACAATAAATATCCGCACCATCAGCATAAACACTATTTTACAAATTTTCAATTTTCAATCTAAAATCTTCAATTTTAAATTATTCCCTCCGTGTGCTCCGTGTTCTCCGTGGTGAAAATCACATTCAACAGTTTTTGAAGTATCGTTTGCTTTTTGGTTCTAAGTAACTTTATAATTTAATACGAATAAACAGCGTGTTCAGCGTGGGCCGCGGTTAAATATTCTTCTCCCTGTGTTTATAATAAAAAAGAGGGCGTCCGGCCGGGCGCCCCTACATATCGTATCAAATATTTATAATACAATTCTTTCGAATCACGGTTCACAAATCACGCATCACGATTTTATACCCTTCATGTCCTTCGTGTCCTTCATGGTGAAAATTCTTTTGTATTTCCAATTACGACTCACATTTTCCATCATCACCCTCCACTCTCCACCTTCCACTCTCCACTATGATAAAAATGAAAGAACCGTCCCTGTTTTTTCTTGATAAATTGGTAAAATTCTGGTATAATGTTTAAATTAAAGGTGATTTTGTAAATGAATCTATATTTTTTATTCAGAAATTCTAAATTATTCCGGGTAATTTGGGGGATTTTATTACTCGGTCCTTCATTGTTATTCAGGGTACTTGTTTTATTTAAGAGGTTGTTTACCACTCCTGTCGCAGTCTCAATTCCTGTAATTGGAATTGGAAATCTTACTGTCGGTGGAACGGGGAAAACACCTTTTACCATTAAACTGACGAAATATCTGAAAGACTCCGGATATCTTCCTGTCGTTTTTACAACCGGTTATAAAAGCGGGGAATATGACGGAAAAATAATCAGTGATGAGTCAGAAGAGATAATTAATTCTGTCCAGGGGATAGAAGTTATTCCCGGGAAGAACAGGCTGGAGAATCTTCTTAAACGTCAGGAAAAAGGGAATTTTGACATTGCTGTTTTAGATGATGCATTCCAGCAATGGAAGATAAAGAAGAATTTAGATATTCTCCTTATTGATTCAACATTCCCGTTCGGAAACGGATTGACGCTTCCTGCGGGGATTTTAAGAGAACCCGTATCTTCTTTAAAAAGAGCTGATATTGTTATTCTCACTCATTCCAATGATGTCCCTGATGAATCCATTGAAAAAATAATACAGCGGATTAATAAGGTTAATAGAGATACCCATGTTTTTAAATCAAGACATATAATATCCTCTTTTTCCGATACTGAGAACAAAGATGTTCCCGTGAAAAATCTTACCGGAAAGAAAGCAATTATTCTATCAGGAATTGCCAACCCGTTTTCCTTCAATAATTCCTTGAATGAATGCGGAGTGAAAATTGAAAAATCATTTATCTACCCGGATCATCATCATTACAACCAAAAAACATTTCTTGAAATAAATCATGCTTTTTCAGAAACTCATTCTGACTATGTAATAACAACGAAGAAGGATTTTATGAAGATCATGCATTTAAATCATGGCCTCCAAAATATTTTAATTGCTGAATTGGATTTTCAAATTGAAAATGAGCAGAAGTTATGGGAATTAATAAAATCAAAGATTTAAAGAACATTATTATTATCAGATTAAGTTCTCTCGGTGATATAGTAATGACCTCGCCTGTGTTTGAGGTTCTTAAGAAGAACTATCCCGAGTCTAAAATCACCTTCATTTCATCTAAACAATTCTCCGGATTAATGGAAGCGAATCCGCACATAGATTCAATTATTTACGCTGATCTTAAGGACGAACATAAGGACAAGAACGGCTTGTTAAGATTTATCAAGGATAATAATCTTCAGGATTCAGAATTTGATTTATTGATAGATCTCCATTTCAATCTCCGATCCAGGTTTCTTTCTTCAAAAATCAAATCAAAAAGAAAGGTTCACTGGTCTTCTGACTCTTTAAAAAGGCGATTATATGTAGCATTTCACATCCCGTTTAATATTCATCCTGTTACATACCGTTATCTTGAAACCATTGCAAAGTTTATTGGGGAAAAAGATTTCTCCGGATTTTCATATACACATTATGCAGACTCAGACATCATGGAAAGGATCTTATCGAACTATCCTGAATTAAAGGATGCCATATTAGTTCTCCCGGGGTCGCAATGGTTCACAAAAATGTACCCGAAGAAATATTTTATTGACTTACTGAAAATGTTTCAAAATGAACAGATTTACATTTTAGGCGGACCTGAAGAAAAAGAACTCTGCGATGAGATTGCTTCTGAAATAAATTCAAAGAGTTTCGCTTCTCATTTCAGTCTAAGTGAATTAAATTCCGTGATTTCAGTTGCGAAAGCCGTAATCACAAATGATTCCGGACCCATGCACATTTCTGTCGGTCTTGGAGTTCCAACTATTGCATTCTTTGGTTCAACAACAAGAGGATTGGGATTTATGCCTGATCATGAAGATTCTCTCGTAATTGAAGATGAGAAACTGTCCTGCAGGCCTTGCAGTCTTCATGGAAGGGTTATTTGTCCCAAGAGACATTTTAAATGTATGAATAATTTAAAACCTGAAGTAGTTTTCTCCAAAATACAGGATTGGATAAATGCAAGAAATTCCAAAAGATAAAATAGAAAGGATCATTATCCGCACATCAAACTGGCTTGGTGATGTTATCATGAATTTAAATACAATTGAAAATATTAAACAGCATTTTAATAACTCAACATTAACTCTTCTCACTCCTAAAAATCTCGAGATTATTCCAAGGTTATTTTTTCCGGAAACAGAAATTTTATCTGCTGACTTTAATTCAAAAACAGATATGAAAAGAATTACACGCGAAATAAAATTAAATAAATATGATTTAGGAATAATCTTCCCGCTCTCTTTTTCTTCCGCATATTTATTCTGGAAATCCAATGTTAAAATTCGTGCCGGATTTAACTCGGAATTGCGCGGATTATTCTTAAATAAGAAGGTTCCGTATTCAAAGAAAACTTTTCGCGAACAGCATTTAAGAAAAAGTTTTGATTTAATATTCAGTAATATCTCCAAAAAGGACACCGTTCAATATCAATTAACACCAAAATTAAACGGGGAAAATATTAAAAATACTCTTTCCAAATTTAATCTTGTCAGCAAGCCTTATTTTATCCTTGCTCCCGGAGCAACATACGGCCCTGCGAAAAGATGGAATTTTAATAACTTTATAGACCTGGCGAATCTTATATTCAGTGAAACCGGGTTTACCCCGGTTCTTACCGGGCTTCCAAATGAAATTGAGATTACTCGGGAAATTCCTGACAACTATATAAATCTAATTGGCAGAACATCTCTTGAAGAATTAGTTTATCTCACAAATGAATCAAAACTCTTCATCTCAAATGATTCAGGATCAATGCATATTGCAGATGCATTATCAAAACCTTTGGCAGTAATCTTCGGATCAACTAATCCAAGCTGGACCGGGCCGATAAATAAAAATTCAATCGTGATTAAATCAGATGTCGCCTGCAGCCCGTGTTATAAAAAAGACTGTTCATTTGATTTCGTATGCATGAATAGAATCAATCCTGATGAAGTATTTGAAAAAATAAAAAAATTACTTTCCAAAGAAGGGATTTAAAATGAAAAGACCCGCAGTATTTCTTGATAGAGACGGAACAATTAATGAAGAGATGGGATATTTAAATCATCCTGACAGGTTCGTAGTATTAGACAGAGCGATTGAAGCTATTAAGATAATAAATGAAACAGGATTTCTCGCAATTGTCATTACAAACCAGGCCGGAATTGCCCGAGGTTATTTCAAACCTGAAATCTTAGATCAGGTTCATGAAAAGTTTTATCGCTTATTAAAGGAAAAAGATGCATACATTGATAAACTCTACTACTGCCCCCATCACCCTGAAGGTAAGGTTAAGGAATTTGCGATCGAGTGCAACTGCAGAAAACCCAAACCGGGAATGGTCAATAAAGCCCTGCAGGATTTTGAGATTGATATGGAACATTCCGTAATGATCGGAGACAGGTATAAGGATATTGTGTTTGCAAAAAACCTCGGTTTAAAATCGATTCTTGTTCTTACAGGGTACGGTAAAGGCGAATGGGAATATGACAGAGATACCTGGAAGGTAATGCCGGATTATACTGCCAGTGATTTATTTGACGCAGTAACCTGGATAAAAGAAAATATTAAGGTTAAATAAGAATTATGTTCAAGTATTTTGACCCTGCAGCCATCGCGAAAGTAGATAAGATTGAGTTAAAAGCAAAGTTAATTGTGGAAGGTTTTCTAACCGGCCTTCATAAAAGTCCGTTTTTCGGGCTCAATGTTGAGTTTGCAGAACACCGCCCATATAACCAGGGGGATGAGATAAGGTTCATTGACTGGAAGATTTACGGAAAGACTGACCGGTTTTATATCAAGCAGTTTGAAGCAGAGACCAATATGTCTGCGTATATTCTCCTGGATAAATCAATGTCAATGTCTTATTCCGGAGCAAAGTCAAAGAAAATCTCAAAGATTGAATATTCATCTTATATCTCTGCAGCTTTGGCATATTTAATGTTTAAGCAGAATGACAACATAGGATTAGTAACATTTGACACAGGTATTACAGATATTCTCCCCCCGAAGAAATCCCTAAGTAATTACAGGAATATCCTTTACACCCTTGAACAAGTCAAGCCTTCAAGTAAAACACAGATCAGCAGCGCTCTCCATATCCTTGCAGAAAAACTGAAGAGACGCGGACTGATAATTCTGATTTCAGATTTATGGGATGATACAGATGAAATCATTTCCGGAATTAAACATCTCAGACATGAGAAGCACGAGGTTATTGTATTCCACATACTCGATGATGACGAAATCAATCTCCCGTTTAAAGGGCCGATCACCTTCATAGACCTTGAATCGGGACTATCATTGAAAACCGTCGCGGAAAATATTCAAAGCAAATATAAAGAATCCGTAAAAGATATGGAACAGTTTTTTTTGAAGGAGCTTGGCAGAAATCAGATTGATTACATGCTCGTCTCTACCGAAACACCATTCGACAAGCTACTCCTTAAATACCTCGCAAAAAGAAGAAGGCTGTACAGATGAATCTTGTCTTCCTTAATTATACCCTTTTGATCGGATTAGCTGCGGCATTAATTCCCCTTATCATTCATCTGCTTTACAGGAAAAAATTCAAGACTATTAATTTCCCTTCTCTTAAATTCCTTAAATTCAGCCATAAAATTCAGATGCGGAAGATTAAGCTTGAACAATATCTCTTATTGATCCTCCGCATTTTAATTATCATACTCCTTGTCGGGGCATTTGCCGGACCGATTATATACAACCTCCCCGCCTCATTCTTCAAGTCACACTCGCAAACAGCTTTAGTCGTTGTTCTTGATACATCGGGGTCTATGGGATTGAAAATCTTCGGGAAGACTATATTCGATGATTCATTAAGTTTCCTGAAAAATTATGTAAGTAATTTCTCCGAGCGTGACCAGATAACAATACTCAATTCAGACCGAAATCCCCGGGTAATTTTTAACGGAAGAAAGAATGAACTGGAAAATTCATTTGAAGAATTTAATCACAATGATAATTCCGCTAACTTGAAT
>JAQVHJ010000369.1 GCA_028696285.1 bacterium | reverse complement strand
CTTCTATGTATTTAATACCAATATAATCTAAGCCTTGCTTAATATATCTTTCAAATGTATTTCCAAATTTGTCCATAAAAGACTGTGGGTCATTATCTTTCATCGTAGTATATAAATTGTTTTGCATTGAATAGTAAAATAGTTGTTTTGAATAGCAATGATATGTGTCGTTATGAAAAAATAAAGGAAATCTCATCAGTGGAGTAGGGATTAACAATTGGTCTTCAATTTTTTTATTATTAAATTCAATACTATTTAAATATTCTTGTGCTTTATCCTTATCTAAAGAAATAAATGATAGGAACTTATCTATTGTTTCATTTGAATAGCTCTCAATTGATTTACCAAAAAATTCTTTTTTTAAAGAAGATTTCTTCTTTACTATAAAATTACTCATTGATATAAAAGCCAATTCAATAAAATCATTTATTTCAAGTCCTGATATAGTTTTCATCAATTTACTGTAAAACAATCTATGAATATCTAAAGAAAATAATAATTTTTGCCTTGTAAATGAAGTTATGTTTGGTTTTTCTTGAATCCAAAATTGTTTAAAAGCTTCTGTTTTCAACCATATATTGACATTATCATATTCAGAAGGGAGTTTATTCATTCCCTCTAAATCATAAATCATTTTATATAAAAGATTAAATTCTCTATCTCCAAATCCACGTTGTCCATATGAAAAGAAATTGCCATATAAGAATGTTAATTTAATTATAAAAAATAAGCTCCAAAAAAAATAATTTTGCATTCTTTGAATCGTATTTGGTTCGTTTCTATGTAAAAATGTTATTGTCGTTAGGATTATATCATAACCATTATATTTTTGTATTCTGTTAATTATCTTTTTATATTGTTTTTCTAACTTCTGGTTATCTGTCATTTACATTTACTCTAAATTATATTATCCCCAATATTTATTTTTGATATTATGTATTCTTTATCTTTAGATATATTTTTAAAAATTTCATCAGCATTTCTAAATTAGCAAAACTTGTTTCAGGGCTTTGATTTTTATATTCTCTGTAGAATTTTTGAAATTCTGCAAAAATCAAATTACAAAATATCTCAATATTCAGAAAATCAAATTCCCAATGTGAGTATTTACTAAAAAGCTCCTTATTTAGCAATAATTCATTTTTTATTCCACAATATTTGAGAAATTCAACCCGATGTTTATCTTTTATTTTAGGAAAATAATTAGTCAATTTATTAGAATAAATATACTCTCTTATCTTCTTTTCCCTGTTGTTTAATAAGTCTAAATTTAATTCTTTATCAAGATTTATATCTATTTCATCAAGCCATTCCGATAACATAAAATAAACATTTTTAAATTTATTAAACTTTGTTTTCTTAGTAATCCATTCTTTTATGATAGTAATGGTTGAAACGATTGTTATTATACCAACAATGCATTCTAGTATTTCCATTACTTCCTCAATCTTTCATTATCTTCTTTTCTAAGTAAATTCATTTACTTTATCTTTATTAGTAAGTTTCAACTAAAAAAGTCTCCTGAAAATCCAACTACTTAAACTTATAAATCCTCTCGCTCTCAATCTGCCCCGCATACTCCTCCAGAATCTTATTCAGTATTTTTCGATTAAAAATGCAGTTCTTTATGTTTGACATAAACAATTCCTAATATTTATAAAACAATTATAACACTTTAATATTGAGTTGTCAAATAGATTTATGTAATATAGATCGCTTTCTATTTCTCTTTCCTTAATGTAATCTCGACTATCTCTGGTGGGGCAAATATACGGATGGGAAGTACCACTTCTCCGATACCGGATGTGATATATACTAATAGATTAGGATCCTCGACCAGGCCGTAAAAATACCTGTCCTGATTTTCCTTCTTCCGGAATAACGGTTCCAAACCGAACTGCGCGCGGTGGTTATGCCCGGATAACATAAGGTCGATCTTATCAGTCTGTATGCGCTCTGCAAAACTCGGATTATGCGACACGAGAATAGTGAAGTCGCCTGTCTCTGCATCATTAATAGTCGGGTCAAGGGTCTGGTCCTTCTTTGCCCAGGTATCCGTAACTCCGCCCAGCTTAATCTGTGAATCACCCTTCTTTATCCAGTAAGCTTTGTTGTCAAGTGATTTAATCCCGGACTCACTCAGGGATTCCTTACTCAACTCCTCACAATCATGCCAGTAATCATGATTTCCCAGAACCGCATAGACACCGAGGGGCGCCTTCAGTTTTTTAGCTTCATCAAAGAACGGTTTAACAAAATCCTTCGCATCAGGATCCCCGTAAATAGGGAGAATAATCACCTCGCGAAGAACACGCCGGAAACCACGGCGCGGATGATAATCCCCGACATAATCACCCCCGAGTATGATAATATCAGGATTTCTCGAATTAACCTTATCAACAAGCTTCCTGACCTGTTCAACGGAGAAGAACTTCCCGCAATGAACATCGGAAAAGAAAATAATCTTAACCCCGTCAAACTCCTTCGGGATATCCGGGTCCGTTATCTCAATCTCCTTGATCCTGATTGATTTTGAACAGGCCTTAATGGAAAAAGCCGGAATCAGCAGAATAATCAAGAACCACAAGATTACCCTGCGGACAGTTTTATTATTACTTGAAGTCTTTTTCATTAATTACTATCGCTCCATTATTGCTGAATGTTCATTATAAATAAAATCAGGTTAAATGTCAATAAAAAAAAGCAAAAGATTTATCATTTTTTTAGATTGCCACGTTCGGTCATTTACATGACCTCACTGACGCATCGCTACGCTTGCTAGATCTCGACTTTGTCTCGATAACGCAATGACTCTCATTCGTATGCAAGCCAAATAACGTGATTAGTCATTGCGAGAAGAGTTCGAAGAACTCGACGAAGCAATCTCTCTTTTAGTGAATGGTCAAAGGTTAACGTTCAGCGGTAATAATCATTGTAAAATATATTAGTTGAATTTATTCTAAATATGTTTGTAGGCCGTGGTTTTAACCACGGTTTACTGAATAACAAACCATCAGGAATTTATTCCTGATATGGATTCCATAGTCCGATTAATCGGACTGAAACGAGGGCTGAAGCCCGGATGATTTTTCTGTTCATTATTACCCAAGTTAAAACCTGGGCCTACT
>JAQVHJ010000368.1 GCA_028696285.1 bacterium | reverse complement strand
TTTATTCCTTCTCCGGATACGGTTACAATCCTGGAAATTAGTGGCATTCCGTATTTTAAAGAGTAGTAGATCTTGCTTGCGGTTAAGGCATTATGAACAACCACCCCGACATTCATCGGTAATCCGCCTGCGGGAACCTTCCTTTTTAAGCAGGAATAGATCAATTGTTTCTCTGCACCTTGCGGATATTTTGTTTTAACACCAAAGACTTTGATATTATCTATCCGGGATGTCTGATCTTCAAAAATCGCGATACAGTCGGGTTTATTATCTTCAATGGCTATGATACCCTGCTTTGCATTCAGGATATAAAGAAGTATCCTCAAACCTTCAACTACACTTACAGGATCCTCAACCATTAACCGGTAATCAGCAGTTAAGTACGGCTCGCATTCGGCTGCATTTATTATTACAGTGTCAATCGGAAACTCTTTCGGAGGACTTAACTTGACATGTGTCGGGAATGTCGCCCCGCCAAGCCCGACTATACCTGCGGCTCTGATCTTCTTCTTCAGCTCATCCGGTGCGAATGAATAACAGTCAGGACATTCCTTTACCTCTTCTACCATTTTATACTCACCGTCATTCTTTATAACAACAGAAAGTACCTTCTTACCGAGTGTTCCGGGCCGTGGCTCTACTGCCGTTACTTCACCTGAAACAGAAGAATGGATAGGCGCGGAAACAAACGCTTCTGTGTCTCCTATCACCTGCCCCATTAAAACCTTGTCGCCCTTCTTGACTAAAGGATAGCACGGAGCTCCGATATGCTGGCTCATTGGAATGATCAACTCCTCCGGGACAGGCATCTTCTCAATCTGTGCATTTTTTGCAAGCTCTTTTTTATCAGGAGGATGTACCCCCCCTGAAAATGTTAGACCCATGTTCTACCTCTTTTTATATTTTAATTAATTAAAAATAACCATCAAAAATAATTTATTTATTTTAACATAAAAACCCTCGATTTTCAAGGAAAATATTTGATAAAAAAACAGGGACGGATAGAAAAAAAGTTGAAAAATTGACTTGAATTAAGAAGAGAATATTTCACCGCAGAGGACGCTGAGTACGCAGAGAATATTAAATATTTAAATCTTAGAAATAGAAATACGAATAGAAATAGACAGCTTCGGTTGAATTCGGTTTTTAATTACTATTTCTGTTTCTATTTCTATTTCTGGTGTTAAAGGAGTTAAAAACAGGGACAGTCCCAAAAATTGAAAATATTAAATTGAAAATTGAAAAATAAATATAACATTTATGCAGATGATGCATATGTTTACAGCAGTTGATGCTTAACAAGAAAAAGAAGCAAAAAGATTTTTACCAGGGAACGGAAGGGAATGGATGGGAAAATATAAAATACAAAATTAAATTGCAAATCAATTTAAAGTTAAATTAGTGTTTACCGGTTACTGTTTACCATTTAAAGAACAACGTTCTTTAAATATGGGGACGTCCCTAAAAAAAGTTGAAAAATCATAAAGGCAAATTACAGGATGGAGAATTCCTTAAACTCTGTTTGGCATGGGTAGCCTGAGGCAATGAAAACTTTTCCGGAGACAGGATAGAAAACTGCAGAAACTGTTGTACCGAAGATGTCGTTATGCCTGCAGATGGTATTATCCGTACCTATCCCCTCTTCTCCATGATCAATTAAAATGGAAATAAGGCTTGAAAAATCATGCTGTTTTCTTGATTCAATAAGCTGAACAAGGCGGTTGTAACGTATATTATTAGATTCCTGGATCTTCAACTCCTGAAGTCCGGGAAAGTTCCCCTTGAAATATGCATTTTCGGGGATATTATACGGGATTAATTCCTTTGTAAAATACTTATTTGTCGCAGCGATGAAATCACCTTCAGGTTCCCGGACAGAAATGTGTTCGGGACTTATCTCGATTATACTTAGATTTCCGTCACGATCTCCTGCCATTACTATTGCTCCGTTAGAATATTTTCTCTCCTTCAATATTTCAATTGCTTCAGGAACGGTTGTACAGGTCTCAAGGATCTTCTGGATGATTACAGTCAGTGGTAATCGGGGTTTAACCTTTTCAGTGGTCATTCCGTAATTATAAAGAAGAACCAGTCCCTTTTCGTTCATCCCGTCATGATTACCGGTAACGGAAGCATATGTAAGGTCAATGCTTGAATATCCGTCCTTAGGACGGCTTTTTCGGATAATCGCATATTCCCTGAAGATATTGATATAATCAAAATTCTTTATCAGAACAGGCTCTCCGGAATCAATTAAAACCGGTTTAAATCCTGCTGAAGTGCATCCCCGGACAGAGTAATCAATCTTGTCCAGATACGTTTCAAGCGCCTGAAGAAACAATAGTTCTTCTATCTTAACACCCGCACCATCTGAAAGACCATTTAACCTTTCAAGATATTTCTTGTCTGAATTCTTAAACGCCCGTTTCTCCGCTGATGAGGCTGCTTTCTTAACCAGGTAAATAAATAAATTCTTAGGGATAATCCCCGGCTTTAAATAATCGACCTCAGGTTGATTAATGATTTTCTCAAATGAATTGGAGATTAAGCCCTTAAGCTGTGCACCCTGCTGAAACCCCATTTCATACGGTGTCCCCGATACTTCAATAAAATTCATAAATTCAATTACCTGCTTATTTACATGTATAATTTAATTACAATCACTATAAATAGTTTAACATAATTTCAGTTACAAAGTCAAGAATATTACAATTAAGGAAAAAAATAAATGCGTAAGAAAATGGCGGCCGGGAGGCAAGACACAAAGTGCTTGCTATGAAACGAACGCTTCTACAATATATTTCATGGGATTTTATAACAATTCTTTCGGTTCACGGTTTTCGAATCACGCATCATGTGCTAAGTTTATTCGGTTTCTTCCTGTACGGGTTCGGGGAAAACGTAGTCTCCTGTACTGTTAACTGTGAACTTCACTTCCTTTGTATCTTTTATGAATAGAGCATAACCCTTTTTCAAGTTGGTCCAGAAGGAGATTAATTCAGAATTGCTTTTATACTTTTCTTTGTAATTATTGAAGTTCTCATCCGTCATTTTAAACGGGAATATATAAACAGGTATCTTTTCTTGTCCGTTATTCTTCGCATACACCGCATAAAGATAGATTTCCTTTATCTTCT
>JAQVHJ010000367.1 GCA_028696285.1 bacterium | reverse complement strand
TTTTAAAGTAACAGAAAATGAATCAATGATCATTGTAACTTACTTCGTTTCTGTTGAAGAAACTATTAACGGGAAGCGTCTTTCAAGTACGCCCGCTGCAAGATTAACAGCGTGGCAGAAGGTAGATGATGATTGGATGCTGGTTATTCATGCAAACTTAAGAGCGTTAAAATAAAGTCTGGGAGATAATGCTTTTGTAATAAATAGTTAATTTTTTTAATTTTATCTTGCAGGCAGTCATTTGTTAGTTAAAACTGCCGATTTTTGTCAGTTTTAAAACTTGGATTTCTTCAAACTTGAACTTTTTTAACACTTTTTACGGTTTTCTAAAAAAAATATGTTTTGCCGATGTGGACTTGTGGACCCAGGCACTATCAGTTGCAGGTAGTCATTTGTTAGTTAAAACTGCCGATTTTTGTCAGTTTTAAAACTTGGATTTCTTCAAACTTGAACTTTTTTAACACTTTTTATGGTTTTCTAAAAAAAATATGTTTTGCCGGTGTGGACTTGTGGACCCAGGCACTATCAGTTGCAGGTAGTCATTTGTTAGTTAAAACTGCCGATTTTTATCAGTTTTAAAGCTTGGATTTCTTCAAACTTGAACTTTTTTAACACTTTTTATGGTTTTCTAAAAAAAATATGTTTTGCCGGTGTGGACTTGTGGACCCAGGCACTATAAATTACGGTTTTCTAAAAAAAATATGTTTTGCCGGTGTGGACTTGTGGACCCAGGCACTATAAGTCTATCAGTGAAGAATAGCGAGTTTTTGGATGCGTGTTTTGGAGTAGTTGTCTCCTTTGGTTTTTATTTGGAGTAGGTAGATTCCTGAGGAGATTGGTTTTCCGTTTTTATTTGTGAGGTTCCAGGTATATGTTCCGGGTGAATTGATGTTTATTGTATTTATTAATTCCCCGGAGATTGAATATATTTCTATTTCGGTCTGTAGAATGTATCTTTCTTTATAATCTATTTCAAAGAAGCAAACGCCGTTTTTAACGGGGTTGGGGTAAATTTTCACATTCACGATCACGGGTTTAATATTTTTATCTTCAAATACAGAGATTCTTTTTGAGTTTTCCGGGCTGATATCAAACTCGCATGAAACAATGACAGAACCATCAATCGTTTCTACTGTCTGGATAATTTCTCCCCCGTCACATCCATATTCGAATTGTGTTTCAGGCATAATGAAATCCAGTCTGCAATTTTCAAGGGAGTAGTTGCTGTTATTTGTTACCGTTGCAGTAATTGAATTTGAAGTTCCGTTATTCTCCAAATTAAAGCTGAAGTCAAGGATAGTTCCGATCTGCAATGAAGTATTCAGGATATTATCATTCTGAATTTTTACAATTCTATATTCCCGATTCTCTGTGACGGACCCTGTATTAATTTTCACATAATTCAATCCTTCATATATGCTGCTTGCGTGTGTATGACCGAAAAACCCGGCCACGACGTTCTTTTTCCCGATGAATTCATCGATTGTCCCGTCAAAGTCATAGTGATAGAAAAGAAACTTAATATTTTCACTGAACTCTGAAACAAGGTTATGAAGCCAGAGTCTCTGTTCGTCTGTTAAACTTTTTCCTTCGTAGTAATCAGTCATAAAATCTGAATAGTTCAAATAGGCTTCCAAAATAATATAATAAACACTGCCGTATTTAAAATACAGGTCTTCAGTATAATACCCGTCATTCTCTGTTGATTCCGGGTCATGGTACCATAACCCGAAATATTTTCTCCAGTTTTCGCGCGCCCAACCTTTTCCGCACCATTCTCCTGTATCATGGTTACCGGCCATTATGAAGACGGGGAGTTCTGTTTCACGGAGCATGTTCTGAAGTATTTCCACAGCCCATTCCTGATCCCCGCGGTTTGTAACATCACCCGTAATGATAATAAACTCCGGATTGATCACATCAATATTATCAAGGACAGATTCAAAATCGGGAATGGAAATATACCCGTAGAAATGTTCCGGGAGATGGAGATCGCTCATATGAATAAATTGATACCTGTTCCTGAATTCTGAGATTACCCTGAAGGCGTTTTCAGTCCGGTCGTGTTTCCCGTCTGTTGATTCAACAATTAAATCATAAGTAAATAACGGGAGGTTATCTGTAGAGACGGAGAGTATTCTGATTTTTCTTTCATTGTCATACCCTTCATCTGAATAAGCCAGGGGGTATGTATTGAATTTAGTATCTGCGAACAACTCCCAGCCTGAGTCGGAAGATTCGGTTCTGAGGAGAAGATTGAATTTATTTCCCTTCTTCACAATCTCCGGATACCCTGTAACGGGGCGTTGGATAATGGTTAACGGGTCTGAAGGTATTGGTTCAGGTTCGGAGGCTTCACTCCAGTAAGACCATTGCGATTCAGAAGGAATGAATGTATTCTTATCTGTTATAAGCCAAGCATCGAAATAAAAGTTTGAATCATCCTGAATGTAATTATGCACTTCAATTGCCATTTCCCAAATCATGTTATTCTCTTCTCTCTCACAATCATCAAGGAACCATGAAATATTATACTCTGCGAATTCCGCTTGAAGTACTTCTGAATCGGCAAGAGTATCATAATTGACTTCACCTTCAGGGATATTGACCCGGAGTACTTCTCTCCCGTTAATATATGCAATGAATCCGTCGGTATATTTAATTCCTAAGGTGAGTGTTGAATAGTCCCTCGGGTCAAGTACGAGAAAAGAAGTTTTGAAATAATATGTGATATTCTTTGAACTGAATATTGTGTTGCAGTCGGAAAGATATCCGAATTTTCCGTTCCCGCTGTTCCAGGGCTTGAAGTAATCGTAATAGTTATCATTCCAGTCTATCCCGTAAGAAGAAGTGAGGAGAAAAAGAAATGCAATTGTAATAAAAAAATTTTTCAAGGTTATAATTTTGTTTTCAGGAATTCAGCAGCTTTTTTAATATCATCCATCGGGCAGGTCAATGAGAACCTGATAAAACCTTCTCCGCTATTGCCGAATCCAATTCCGGGAGTTGATATTATACCGCATTGTTTCAGTAAATGTTTTGTAAATTTCATTGAGTCGTATTTCTTCGGGCATTTAATCCAAAGATAAAAAGTAAAATCGGACTTGAACAGTTCGAGGCCTTTCTTCTCAATTGCATCTTGGAGA
>JAQVHJ010000366.1 GCA_028696285.1 bacterium | reverse complement strand
CGGATGTTTTCCTTATGGATATTGCATGGATTTCTCAATTTGCGGAATCAGGCTGGCTCCTGGAAATTGCTGAAGAAGATATAACCGGAAAAAATGTTATTGATACTGAACCTTTTTTTTAGAATGTAATAGAATTATCTGATATCTACTCCGGTGAATTGTTAGCGCTCCCGGTCTATATTGACGGGGGCCTTCTGTATTACCGGAAAGACCTTTTACTTTCAGCCGGCTATGACAAACCTCCTGAGACCTGGATTGACTTAGTGGAAATTTCATTGAAGATTCAGGAGAAAGAGAGAAAAAAAAACAATGAATTTTATGCTTTTGTTTGGCAGGGAGCCCAGTATGAAGGATTAGTCTGCAACTTCATTGAATTTGCCGGGTCAAATAACGGCGGAATTTTCATTGAAAATAACACCATTTTAATTAACACCCCTGAAAATTTACTGGCTGTACAATTTATGCAGGACTTGATCCATAAATATAAAATCTCACCACAGAATACTTTTACAGAGATGAAGGAAGAAGAAGTCCGAACATTCTTCCAGCAGGGCAATGCAGTTTTCGAAAGAAATTGGCCTTATGCCTGGGGCCTTCACAATAATGAAGATTCTCCTGTAAAAGGTAAAGTCGGGATAGCTCCCCTTCCACATTTTATTGACGGGAAGAGTGTTTCTACATTAGGAGGATGGCATATAGGTATATCTAAATATTCTGATAATCCTCAAGCAAGCATTAAATTCATACAATTTATTACTTCATACGATATTCAGAAAAAATTAACTCTTGAGTTAGGTTGGAATCCCGGAAGAAAGGATGTTTATGAAGATACTGAAGTCCTTGAAAAGAATCCTCAATTCCGTGAACTCAAATCAGTTTTTGAAAATGCAATGCCAAGGCCAGGAATTCCGTATTATACTCAAATTTCTGAGGTTATTCAGAAAAACCTCAATGCACTTTTATCAGGGAAGGGAGACCCGGAAACAGTTCTTAATGATACTGAAAATGAGATTCAAAAAATAATCGACCGTTATGAAAAATAGAAGATTAAAAGACTCCGAGAAACTGAAGGCTCTAAGATACCTTGCTCCACTTTTGTTATTTGTGGTCGCATTCATATTAATTCCTATTATCGGAACGGTTATTACCGGCTTTTTCAGAGAAACAAGTTTTCTCCCAAGGGAATTCATTCTATTCGGAAATTATGCACAGATATTTAAAGATCCGGGATTTTGGCAATCAACTAAATTCACATTACTATTCATTCTTTGCGCAGTACCATTAGAGTTAGTTCTCGGCCTTGCTTTTGCCCTATTACTGAATGAAACAATTCCTTTAAGAGGAATATTACGGGCAGTAATCCTTATTCCCTGGGCTATTCCTACTGCAATCTCAGGAAGGATCTGGGAATTAATTTATAATTTCAACTATGGCCTTGCCAATTTCCTCTTCTTAAAATTCAATCTGATTTCAGACCCGATTAATTGGTTAGGTTCAAATGCAGGAGCTTTTACTGCATTGGTAATTGCAGATGCATGGAAAACTACACCGTTTGTTGCAATTATAATTCTTGCAGGACTCCAGGCAATACCGAGAGAACTTTATGAACAGGCAAAGGTTGACAGGGCAAATATCTTCCAGGCTTTCTATTGGATAACCTTACCTTTAATTAAACCGGTAATTATTGTTTCCCTCCTTTTCAGAACTATTGATTCGGTTAGAATATTTGATATTGTTTACGTTCTTACACGCGGCGGACCCGGAGGAAGCACAACTTCACTTTCAATTTATGCTTTTAAATTTTTCCTTTCAGGTGATTTCGGATATGCTTCAGGAATCTCCGTAATTCTATTTGTAATTGCATTTACTCTTTCAGCAATTTATATTAAACTGGGTAAATTCGGAGAAAGCATCGCATGAAAGATAAACATTGGAGAACTTTCCTGATTACCATTACCGCATTTTTTATGGTAGTATTCTGCCTGACTCCTGTTGTATTCATGATTGTAATCAGTCTGAGCGAACACCCTGATTTTCTGTCGAAACAGACAGAGTTCCGCTTCACTTTCAATAATTTTCTAAATATAATCTTCACTAAGAATCTTCACTTTCCTGATTATCTCAAAAATAGTATGGCTGTTTCCGGGATCAGTGCCATAATAACGGTAATAATCGCTGCACTGGGAGCATATGCAATAACAAGATTTAAATTCCCGGGGAAAATTTATATTTTACTATTCATTCTCGGTATTTCAATGTTCCCGCAAATCAGTATTGTAGGTTATATCTTCAAGGTAATGTCAAATATCGGATGGATCAATACATACCCTGCATTAATCTTCCCATATATAAGCTGGACTTTGCCACTCTCTTTATGGATTCTTGTCAGTTACTTTTCACAGATTCCAAAAGAAATAGATAATGCAGGATTAATTGACGGCTGCAACAGAATTCAAATCCTGATAAAATTAATCCTCCCGATTGCTGCGCCTGGTTTATTCTCTGCCCTACTTCTTGCATTTATCTCAGGATTTAATGAGTTCCTCTTCGCATTAATGCTCACAACAGACTTCCACTCTCAAACAATCCCCGTAGGAATAACTCTCTTCCAGGGTCTTCACGGTGAGATTCCATGGGGTAATATCATGGCTGCTTCCGTAATCTCAATCATTCCTGTCCTGATTTTAATATTCATATTCCAGAAACATATCGTCCAAGGCCTTACTCGAGGCGCTGTAAAAGAATAGGGTGCCGGCCCAGGAGTTAGGAGTTGAATATTAGTGGGAAGTGGAGTGTGGAGAGTGGAATGAATATGAGAAATACAAATCTCATGCCCGCAGCGAATCACGGTTCACGATTATGGATTGCCACAGTCGGTCATTGTAATGCCCTCCTTCGCAATGACATACAAATATCTGCAAACCAAATAACGTTATTAGCGAAACAGTGTACCCCACGTGCAAGGTTATGCACTCAATGTAGTACATAGGTACACTGTCATTGCGAGGGTTGCAAGCAACCCGAAGCAATCTCACCGTTTACCGCTTACCGTTTTAAATGTTTTAACCTGACGATGTGTTTTGTTCTTGTGATACGGGCGAACGCCGTTCGCCCCTACGAAGTGTATCATATGTTTGTACTACAAATC
>JAQVHJ010000365.1 GCA_028696285.1 bacterium | reverse complement strand
TGGACAGTCCAGGTTACGTTATATGTTCCCCAGACACTCCCGGAAGTCAATTGAGCCACAGGCCCTGCCTTCGGTCCTGAAGACCAATGATAATCATAAGCCATAATAAACAGGGCGTCGCAGTTTAAAGCCAATTGATCATAGTCGAATACACCGTTCCAGTCAACAGCCGGGGTGCAGATAGAAACATGATAATTTGAATTGGCAGACTTGAAAGTATTATTCAATTCAGTCATAAAAGCCAGAAGTTGTGTTTTATATCCTGCCGGAACCCCTTCAAAGTCAATGCAGACTCCGTCGCCGTTCCCGTTCTGTACCAGGGTTAACAGGTTATTGATTAGTGTTGTGCGGATAGAAGGAGTTGACAATATTGTTCCAATCGTAGTTCCGCTGAAGCATGTTACTGTAAGAACGACCTTGACACTATTTGAATGAGCTGTGGTGATCGGGGCATATTCAGGCCAGTGCCAACCGGATGAGTTGGTTAGACTCCCATCGGCATTTGCAGTAACACTGAACCATGCAAGAATAGTAAGCAAGTCCCATTGAATCTGGCTGAGGTAGTTTGAAGAATAGGAATTATAAAAACCGACAACTTCTTTATTTACACAGGGAGTGGTCCTGAAAGATGGTGATTTTTCCCGTGGTAAATCTCCCGATTTATCCTTTAACTTTTCCCAGTCAAGCTGGTGAATACTCTTAAATTCATCCCCGAAAACAAGACCGGGAAGAAAAATCAGAAAAGTAAATGAGATAATCAGGAAAAATCTTCTTAACATAATTATATCCTCAATACAATATTTTAACATAATTTTATATAAAAATCAAATATAAAAGTTGGTGCCTGGGTCCACAAGTCCACACCAGCTAAAGGTAATAAATTATTTTTTAAATTTTTCGTGTGGACTTGTTGACCCAGGCACCAAGATATGATATAATAAAAAAAAAGGGAGACATGATGAAAAGGTATACTTTCTGGGATAAGGTCAAGTATGGATTTGATAATACGATGTCGAAGGGTTCGATTGCATTAATGGTTTGGTTAACGATCGTTTCAGTTATAATGATAGTTGGTTTGGCGTTCATTACTTTTATTGCCCGGTTTCCGTCAGATTCAGACGAGCCGTTGACCCTGATTGATTTAATCTGGATGGGATTGATGCGGACCTTGGATCCCGGAACAATGGGAGGAGACAGCGGGTCCTGGGGATTTAAATTAATGATGCTTATAATTACGTTAGGAGGGATTTTCATTATAAGCACCCTGATCGGTATTATTACAACAGGGATTGATAATAAGCTTGATGAATTGCGTAAAGGCCGTTCGGCAGTTATTGAGATGAACCATACAATTATTTTCGGATGGTCTGAACAGATATTTACAATAATTAAGGAGTTAGTTCTTGCCAATGAGAATCAGGTAAAATCCTGTATTGTAATATTGGGTGAGAAGGATAAGGTTGAGATGGAGGATGAAATAAGGAATAAGGTTGGAAAGACCGGCAGGACAAAGGTTGTCTGCAGGCAGGGTAACCCTATTGACCTTAATGACATTGAACTAGTCGGGCTTAATACGTCAAAATCAATTATTATAATATCGCCCGATGCGGATGATCCCGATTCTTATGTGATTAAGACATTATTAGCAATCGTAAATAATCCGAATCGCAGGAAAGAACATTATAATATCGTTGTTGAATTGAGGGATGAAAAAAATATTGAGGTTGCCCAATTAATAGGAAAGACAGAAGCGGAAATTGTATTAATAGGTGATTTAATATCAAAGATAATTGCTCAGACATGCAGACAATCGGGGCTTTCACAGGTTTATGGAGAGATCCTTTCCTTTGAAGGGAATGAGATTTATTTTAAAGAAGAGCCGGCGTTAACAGGGAAGAAATATTCCGAAGCATTATTTCGATACGAGAGTTCCATGGTAATTGGTATTAAAAAATCGGGGAGGTTGCCCGAATTGAATCCTGTTCCCGAGACTGAAATAGAGCCGGGGGATGAATTGATTTTTATTGCGGAAGATGATGATACAATGGTTCTTGACAAGAATCAGGATATACCTGTAAATAAGGAATTAATTATAAGAAAGGAAGATTCCCGGCCCGTTCCGGAAAAAACCCTGATTCTCGGTTGGAATTGGAGAATTATTGGAATAGTAAATGAACTTGACAGTTATGTCCCTTCAGGTTCTGAGCTTTTTGTCGCAGCAGAATATTCCGAAGGCGAAGAGATCATTAAAGAGCAATGCAAGTCTTGTACAAATCAAACAGTAAAATATATTAATGCTGATACTACTGACCGGAGAAATCTGGAAAAACTTAATGTGGGACAGTTTAATCATATTATTATTCTTTGTTATTCAGACACCCTGGAACCCCAGAAAGCCGATGCAAAAACATTGATTACCCTTCTTCACCTTCGTGATATTGCTGAAAAACAAGGGTATAAATTCTCTATTGTAAGTGAAATGATAGATATTAGGAACAGGAATCTTGCAGAGATTACCAGAGCAGACGATTTTATTATAAGTGATAAATTAACAAGCCAGATAATTTCACAGGTCTCCGAAAATAAATTTCTAAATTCGGTTTTTAAGGATATCTTTTCACCGGAAGGTTCCGAAATATATTTGAAACCGGTTTCTGATTATGTTCAAACAGAAGCAGCAGTGGATTTTTATACATTACTCGAAGCAGCCCATTATAAAAAGGAGACGGCCTTTGGATACAGGAAATCTGAATATGCAAATAATGCGGAAAAAAATTACGGTATCAAAATAAATCCCTGGAAAAAAGAAAAGATAACATTTACCAAAGCAGACAAGCTGATTGTTTTTGCTGAAGACTGAAAAAAAACAGGGACGGCCCTATTTTTAGTTGAATTTTAAAATACAAAATATGCAGATGAGAGGAAATTTTTAAATTTAGTAATTTTTTTTGTAAAACCGGATGTATTCTTCGAAAAATTCATAATTTATTAGGAAATTAATAAATTTACCGGAAGATTAATTTTTCAACTTTTTTTAGGGCCGTCCCTGTTTTTTTTTCATTTTAGTACGGCTAATTTTCCGGTTAGAATGGTATTGTCGGGGAGTTTTATTGTATAGATGTAAATTCCGGAAGATATTTGTTTTTTGGAAG
>JAQVHJ010000364.1 GCA_028696285.1 bacterium | reverse complement strand
CATATACATCGTCTTTATCTATTGCTGAAAAGATTATCCTTCCGGAAGCCGGGCCGGAATCGGGATCCCAGTCAATCTTAGAATAGTGGATAATTTCCGGAGGAGTATTAATTCCGGATAAAGATGCGACATCATTTGTATCGGTTAATTTTGTTTCTGTGAGTGTTGTCAGATCAAGAGTGTAAATGTGCCACGTGTTATTCATCGCGGTTGTTTCCGAAATGAAGGCTATTCGGTTATCTTCCGGCGCCCAGCTCGGGAATAATTTTAATTTATCTGAAGAACTTGCTATCTCTCCCACATTGATATACACTGTGCTTAGAATTGAACCGGTCGGGGCTCCATTCTTTGATTCATACAGATGAATTACCCAGTCTCCGGTCTTATTTCCCGGGAGAGGCGTGTATTGATTTTTCGCAATACCGCTGGCATTAACCTGAATCTCAGGCGATGTATAAACAAGTGTAGGCGTATTATCATACCATAGCAATACCACTTTACTTACAGTTAAACCGCTTGCTTTTGCATAGACCGTATCTCCGATTGTGAATATGCTTTTAATTTCAACATAAGTTGCGGCAGAGTATGTATTTAAGGTATGAACAGTAATGGTATCTGTTGCATCATCAGTTATACCCGAGATTGAAGCACGTATCTGTATATCCCCGATCATTCCTTCTGCAACTCCTGAGGGGATATAAACCCTTACCTTGATGAAGTACGGTTCTCCGAACAAAGGCATATCGGGTATATCCGGATTAGAATCCCCGTCATGATCAGTCAGTTCAATTATCCCGTCATTTTCATATAACTTTACAATCCATCCGGCAGGGAAACTGATGATTTGAAGATTGACCGTATTTGAATAACTGTGATTATTCTGTACCGAATGTGTGAAGAACAGAAACGAGTTTGTTCCAGAAACTCCCGCCTGATCAGGGGAGATCAGCACACTGTTTGAAACCTGGGTAACTACGGATGTTCCATCCTTAATCTTGTTATTATCTGTTGCAGTCGCAGTAATCAATGTTGAATCGGTCACATTGATTACCTCGGAACCGGGGATAATCAGTTTAATATAAAAAGATAATGAAGTCCCCGGGTTTAAACTGCCGGTATCTATAATTCCATCACCGGAATTATCAATTAACGGGGAAGTGCAGGCATAATCATAATAGAATCCTATTGTCCAACCTGCACGTGTCCCAGAAGTGGTAATGTTGAATATTCTTGGAGAAATTCCATTGTTTTTTATTGTTAACGGATATACAATGAAATCCCCCGGGGTCGAATAACCCTGGCTGTCGGGAAACAGGGTTACATCACCGACAACTGTCTCATCAAAAGCTGAGTCTGAGACATCCGGGTCATTCGTGGAAGCAAGATTGATATATGTCCTGTCCACAGTACCCGCATTTGCTGTCGCCTTACTTGTTATTTTCACGTAAAGTGTGAAGGTATCTCCTGAAGCAATATCTCCGGTATCCGGGATTAAATCACCATTAGAATCTGTCAGGGGGAGAGTGCATCCAGAATCAATGAAAAGACCCGCAGTCCAACCGTTTAATGTTCCAGATGTGCTTATGTTGAAGGTATCCGTGTCATTCCCTAGATTACTAATAACATGTGAATAGATGACTGAACCGCCAACACTGGTAGAACCGAAATTATTCGGTGAAATGTCTAATGCCGCAAACATTGTAATAACTAAATTCAGATTATCTTCAACCTGGCTGGGAAGATTATCTCCGCGGCCTGATGAAACGTGGACACTTACTGGGCTCCCCTCAGTTACTCCGAGATCTGTCCAGGGCACACTCATTTCAACCCGGATCATATTTGGACCCTTCTCAAATAAGTAATTCGTCTCAACCTGTGAAGTCACCGACCCGGGCATAGATTGCCCGTCGCCGGGATTAGGGAGAGGATCTCCATTCACAGCATCAAAAGGAACGTAATCGTAAATATATGAATTTTTTTGAGTATTATTAAAAACAAATCGGACAACCTTGTCAGAATCTGTCATTTTTAAATCATAATTAACATCTATATAAAAAATAAGGTGGCAAATATTACTGACAATCGTATTAGTTTCAATTAAAAAATAGAGATAGGTATCATCCCAGGTTAAAGCTGCACTGGTGACATCACGCCCGCTCTGAACTATCGTTGGGGTGTCAAGGTCACCAAAATCCTTGATGGGGTCAGAGACAAAATTATCCGGATCAAGCATTACCGGACTCCAGTCTTCTATATCACCGTCAATATTGATCGAAGTCAAGGTCATTCCGAATCCCGGTACTGCAGAGAGCAAAGAGAAAAGAAGTATTAGAAATATACTTTTTTTCATTTTAATTTACCTACCTTAGATAAATAAGTGCAATTTATGTTCCAAAAAATATGAAATAATATTAAATTTTAATATCTTACGAAATATTGGGGTAATAGAAGGTCTTATTCAGGGTATCGTATAAAAATAGAAAATTTAAAAAGGAAAGATTTGTACACAATTGTTCAAATCCGCTTAAATAAATACATTAGATGTGTTAAATTAAACATCAATGTATTCGTTATAGTTTAGGATATAATTTGCTCTTCCTGCACAATGAAATCTAATCTGAATTATTCGTCAGCATGTATAGTATTTTGTATAGATAATGATTGACAAATAAAAAAAAATATGATATAATTAAAAAATTAATTATGAGGTAACATGGACAGATTCAAATTAGTTTCAAATTTCAAGCCGAAAGGTGATCAGGAGCAGGCGATCAGAAAGCTTTATAACGGTGTTAAAGGTGGTTCTGAACACCAGGTCTTAAAGGGAGTAACAGGGTCGGGAAAGACATTTACCGTTGCGAATGTAATAGAGAAGCTGAATCGTCCCACTCTCGTGATCTCTCATAATAAGACTCTTGCAGCTCAATTATACAATGAATACAAATCTTTTTTCCCCGAGAACCGGGTCGAGTTTTTCGTGAGTTATTATGATTATTACCAGCCGGAAGCATATGTAGCTTCAACGGATACATACATAGAAAAGGACTGTTCAATCAATGATGAGATTGACAGGTTAAGGCATTCATCTACCTTCTCAATCTTGACCAGGCGTGACACAATCATTGTTTCCAGCGTTTCCTGCATTTATAATCTTGGTTCACCGGATACATACCAG
>JAQVHJ010000015.1 GCA_028696285.1 bacterium | reverse complement strand
ATCTTAGATTTCGGTTCGCAATATACACAGTTAATAGCAAAACGCATCAGGAGACTCGGATACTATTCCGAGATCCATCCCTTCAAAATTCCTGTCGAAAAATTAACCGGTCCCGAAGTTAAGGGGATAATCCTGTCCGGCGGCCCGGAGAGTGTTTATAACAAGACCTCCCCAAAAATCTCGGAAGAGATATTTAAGATAGGCAAGCCTGTTCTCGGAATCTGTTACGGACTCCAGTTAATGGTAAAACTAATGAACGGGAAGGTAATCCCTGCGCAAGCCCGGGAATACGGTAAGACCGAACTCGAGATTAAGAATCAGACACCCCTTTTTAATAAGATCCCGAAGAAATCCATAATCTGGATGAGCCACTCGGACAAGATAAATTCACTGCCGTCAGGATTCAGGAACTGCGGTTCAACAGAGAATTGTGAGTTTGCCGTAATTGTCAATGAGGAGAAGAATCTCGCAGGGATCCAATTTCATCCGGAAGTAACACATACTAAATTCGGGAGCGAACTTCTTGATAATTTCATTAAAAATTACTGCAGAATGAAAAAGAACTGGGTTCTTGAAGACTTCATCAAACGCACAATCACGGACATCCGGAAGGAAACCGGTTCTGACCGTGTTATCATGGCAGTCAGCGGCGGTGTTGATTCAACCGTTGCCGCGAAATTAATGGCAAAGGCAGTAGGGAAAAGATTAACAGCAGTCTTCATTGACAACGGATTATTGCGGAAGGATGAACTTGAAGAAGTGCAAAGAAATCTCAAGTCGCGCTTGAAATTAAATTTAAAGGTAATTAACGGTTCCGGATTATTCCTTAAACGCCTGAAGGGTATTACCGATCCCGAACAGAAGCGTAAGATAATCGGGAAGACATTCATTGATTTATTTGAGAAGGTATCCCGGTCAGAGAAGGGAATTAAATATCTATGCCAGGGAACGTTATATCCCGACGTAATAGAGAGCGTCTCCGTTAAAGGCCCTTCAGCCACAATTAAGAGCCATCATAATGTCGGGGGCCTTCCTTCCCGGATGAAATTAAAATTAATAGAACCGCTTCGCGAGTTATTCAAGGATGAAGTCCGTGAGCTTGGAAAGGAACTCAATATCCCTTCAGATATTTTAAACCGTCACCCGTTCCCCGGCCCCGGCCTTGCAATCAGGATCCTCGGCGAGGTTACAAAGGAACGTCTTGAAATTTTAAGGGAAGCCGATGCGATCTATGTGAATGAACTAAAAGCCCGTAAGATCTACGATGATATCTGGCAGGCGTTTTGTGTACTCCTTCCAGTCAAGACCGTAGGTGTAATGGGTGATGCGAGGACATACGAAAATGTTATCGCAGTTCGTGCGGTAAATTCCTTTGACGGGATGACCGCGAACTGGTATCATTTCGATCCTGAAGTATTGACGGAGATCTCATCAAAGATAATTAATAATGTTTCCGGTGTGAACCGGGTTGTTTATGATATTTCGAATAAACCCCCATCAACCATTGAATGGGAATAGAACGGAGTGATTATGAAATTTAAAGTGATAGTAACGTATAAGCCCGGGATACTCGATCCGCAGGGGAAGACCATACATCATTCGATAGAGATGCTCGGTTATAAGGAAGTGAAGGATGTGAGGAGCGGGAAGTATTTTGAGCTGGAGATAGAAGGGAATGATAAGGCGAAGGCAGAGTTGATAATTAAAGATATCTCAGCAAAACTTTTGGCCAATCCCAATATTCAAACATTTAAAATTGAGACAGATAAATGAAGAGCGGAGTAGTAATCTTTCCCGGTTCTAATTGTGACCAGGACACGGTCAATGCACTTACTTCTGTTACGGGAACAAAAGCAGTAACCGTCTGGCACAAAGAGACAACGCTTCCGAAACTCGACTGCATTATTTTACCCGGAGGATTTTCATACGGGGATTATCTCCGCGCCGGGGCGATTGCAAGGTTCTCCCCCGTAATGCAGGCTGTTTCAGAGTTTGCGAAGAAAGGCGGCCTGGTAATCGGGATCTGCAACGGGTTCCAGATATTGACGGAGTCAGGACTTCTCCCGGGAGCATTGATGGTGAACAGGCATTTACAATTTATTTCCAAGTTAATTAATATCAGGGTTGAGAATAACAAAACAGTTTTTACGAAGAGATTTAAGAAAGGCCGGGTTCTCCATATGCCTATTGCGCATTATGAAGGGAATTACTATGCCGCGCCGGAAATCCTTGACCGGTTAAAAAAAGAAGACAGGATCATTTTCAGATACTGTGATGACGACGGAAAGTGCACAGAGAAATCGAATCCGAACGGGGCTCTGTATAATATTGCGGGAATTATTAATGAGAATGGAAATGTTCTTGGAATGATGCCCCATTTCGAAAGGGCCTACGAAAAAATACTCTGTTCCGAAGATGGGAAGGACTTGATATTATCAATCATGGAGAAGTTCAATGACAGATGATAATAAAATTACTAACCTGCAGGACGGCATTGACCACGGATTAACAGAAGAGGAATACAACAAGATCCTTCAAATCCTCGGAAGGAACCCGAACAGGATCGAACTCGGGATCTTCTCCGTCATGTGGTCGGAGCACTGCAGTTATAAAAGTTCAAAATTACATTTAAAAAAATTCAAGCATTCATCCAGGAAAGTAGTTGCCGGTCCCGGTGAGAATGCCGGGATCATAGACCTTGGCAACGGTTATGTTCTCGGAATGAAGATAGAATCGCATAACCACCCGTCCGCGGTTGATCCGTACGAAGGCGCAGCCACGGGTGTGGGCGGCATTTTACGGGATGTCTTCACGATGGGTCTAAGGCCGGTTGCCAATTTAAATTCATTGCGTTTCGGAAATCTTGACAATTCAAGATCACGGTATCTAATGAAGCATGTAGTTGAAGGCATCGCCGGGTACGGGAACTGTACAGGGATTCCGACAATCGGGGGAGAGGTGTATTTTGATGAGTGCTACCAGACCAACTGCCTTGTAAATGCAATGGCCGTAGGAATCGGGAAGAAGGGGAAGATAGTAACAGGCCTCGCGAAAGGCGAAGGGAATCCTGTTATTTATATAGGTTCAAAGACCGGGCGAGACGGGATTCACGGGGCAACGTTTGCATCCGTTGAATTATCCGAGGAATCCGATTCAAAGAGAAGTTCAGTCCAGATAGCGGATCCGTTCACGGAAAAGTTATTGATAGAAGCGTGCATGGAACTCCGTGATTCAGGTGTTGTTATCGGGATGCAGGACATGGGCGCAGCGGGGTTGACCAGTTCATCTGTGGAGATGTCCGCCAGAGGCGACTCCGGGATTGAATTGGATTTGGATAAGGTTCCTGTCCGTGAAGAAAAGATGTCAGGGTATGAGATAATGCTTTCCGAATCACAGGAACGGATGCTGGTTGTTGTAAAGAAGGGAAAAGAAAAGATCGCGGAAGAGATATTAAGAAAGTGGGATCTTGAATTCTGCGTAATCGGAAGAGTGATCTCAGGGGACAGGTTAAAGATTAAGTATAAAGGGAAAAATATCTGTGACATACCCGTAAAGGCATTAACAGATAATGCTCCTGTCTATGACAGGGAATTTAAAAAACCGTCCGAGTTCGATGAACTGTACGATGTAATCCCGGAGATCAAGGATTATAACGAAATTATTTTTAAGTTGATTTCAAGCCCGACCATTGCATCGAAGGGCTGGGTATTCCACCAGTATGATTACTGGGTAGGAACCGATACGATCGTTAGGCCGGGGAAAGATGCAGGAGTGATGCGGATAAAGGGAGAGAAGACAGGATTTGCACTGACCACCGACTGCAACTCGAGGTACTGCTTCCGTGATCCGTATAACGGCGGGAAATTAAGTGTGATAGAAGCAGCCTCAAATATAATCGCATCAGGCGCAGATCCCTCAGCAATCACGGATTGCCTTAACTTCGGAAATCCCGAGATACCGGAACGATTCTATGAATTTGTGAGATGCGTTGACGGAATTGCAGAGACAGCCAAGATTCTCGATACCCCTGTAATAAGCGGGAATGTATCGTTCTATAATGAATCGGATAAGGGACCCGTTTACCCGACACCGGTCATAGGGATGGTGGGCCTTATAAATAATATGGATAAACTGAATGAACAGAAAATAAATTCAGGGGATAAGGGTTATCTGCTTGATTACAGTGAGGAGCCGTTTTTTGCAGGGTCGCAATTTGAGAAGGTTCTTAACCTGAAGTTCGGGAACGATATACCGAATATAGACCCCCTTAAATTCAAACATCTTTCAGATATTATCAAGTGTTTTCAAAAGACAGGCGCAATAAATTACATAACGGATATTTCAGAAGGAGGCCTTGCCATTGCAATCCTCGAAAGTATTTTCAGGTTTGATCTCGGATTTGAGTTTGACTCAAAATTTAAACCGAAGGATTTACCTAAAACACTCTTCGGCGAGTTACCCGGCAGATTTTTAGTTTTCATTTCACCGGAGAATTCAGCCCTATTCGAATCCAACTGCAGTGCCGGAGAGATCTGCCAAACCTATTTAGGAAAAGTAAGCAATGAAAATTATTTCATATATAAAGATAAGATAAAAGTGAAAGTAAGCGAAGCGAAAGAAACGTTCTATAATTGTATTCCCCGTTTAATGGATATTACAATTTAGGAGGAGAGATGTTCAAGCACGAATGCGGAGTTGTCGGTATAGTTTCTGAACTGAAGAATACATCATACGACCTGTACTTCGCCCTGCGCAGTCTTCAGCACCGGGGTCAGGAGAGCGCGGGGATTACAGTATATGACGGGAAGAGTATGAAGACCATAAAAGGGATGGGCCTTGTTGATGAAGTTTTCGGAGTGAAGGAACTAATGGAACTTAAAGGGTATAAGGGTATAGGTCACGTCCGGTATTCAACGACAGGAAAATCAACTGTTGAGAATGCCCAGCCGATTTTTGCAAGGACGAACATAGGGCATTTTGCCCTGGTTCATAACGGGAACCTGATTAATTACAGGAAACTCCGAAAAGGCCTTGAGAAACGCGGTGCGATTTTTTTAACAGACAGTGATTCAGAACTCATACTTCACCTTCTTGCATTTTCCGGCCAGAGTGATATCATCTCCGCATTGAAGGAGATCCTACATAAAGTTAAAGGCGCATTCTCATTCATTATAATGACGCCTGATTTAATGCTCGGTGTCCGCGATCCGTACGGTTTCCGGCCCCTCGTACTCGGGGAGACGGAGCATGGCCCGATCCTTGCCTCGGAGTCTTGCGCGATTACTTTACTCAAGGGGAAGATCGTCAGGGATATAAATCCGGGTGAGGTAGTTGTTATTCAGAATAAGGGAAATATCAATTCATTTTATTTTGACAGTCCCACACCGAAGATGTGCATATTCGAATATATTTATTTTGCCCGGCCAGACAGTTATATCTTCGGGCAGAACGTCCACGAATTCCGCGTGAAGCTGGGTGAACAGCTTGCGAAGGAAGTTTCCATAGACGCGGATAAGATAATCCCCATCCCCGATTCCGGAATAAGCGCGAGTCTCGGTTTCTCGAGGGAGTCAGGGATACCGTATGACAGGGGATTGATCAGGGATCATTATACAGGGAGAACATTTATCAATCCGTCACCCAAGGACAGGAGTTTTAAGGTGCGGATGAAACTGAATCCGATAAAGAGTACAATTGAAGGGAAGAAGATCATTCTCCTTGATGACTCAATTGTCCGGGGAACCACATCAAAAATAATAATTAATTTAATACGTGAATTCAATCCGAAGAAGGTTGTGTTTTTAAGCGCATCGCCCATGATAAAGAATCCGTGCTATTACGGGATTGACACACCTTCAAGAAATGAATTGATCGCAGCGAAAAAGACAAATGAAGAGATCCGGAAATATTTAAATGCAGACGAACTTCATTATCTCTCGCTTGAAGGCCTGAAAAAGATCGCAGGAACAAGATGCGACTCTTTCTGTTATGCATGCTTCAACGGAGAGTATCCGGTGAAAGCAGATTACTCAGGCCTGAGTAAAAATATCAAGGCCTGTGAAGGGAAGCAGATTAAACTGTTTTAAATTGCGGAGCAGAAATGAAATATAAAGATGCAGGAGTCGATTTAAAGTTTGCAGATGAGATCCCAAAGATAATCAATAAACTGAAGTCGGAATTTTTCACAAACGACAAGACGCGTGTCGGGGGTTTTGGCGGAGCATTTAACCTCCAATGTACAAAGACAAAATCGCATATACTCGTTGCAGGAACCGATGGAGTGGGAACAAAGACACTCCTTGCAACCAAGTATAACAGATATGAAGGACTCGGGATTGACCTGGTTGCAATGTCCGTGAATGATATCGCGACAACAGGAGCAAAACCGATTTTCTTTCTTGATTATATCGGATTCAATAAACTGAAGAAGAACCACTTTAAAACAATCATGAATAGTATTCTGACCGGGTGCAGGGATGCCGGCTGTATCTTACTCGGGGGTGAGACAGCGGAACTGACGGGTGTTTATAAACCCGGAGACTTCGATCTCGTCGGATTCGGAGTCGGTATTGCAGATAAGAACAACTTCATTGACGGGAAGAAGATCAAGGCAGGGGATAAGGTTCTCGGCATCGCATCGACCGGCCCGCATTCGAACGGGTTCACGTTGATCAGGAAGGTACTTGAGAAGAACCCGGAACTTGAAAAGAAATATTTAAAGGAACTTCTTACCCCTACGAGAATCTACTGCAGTTTAATAAATAATTTAATTTCAAGATTTACAGTAAAGGGTCTTGCACATATAACCGGGGGAGGATTAGTCGGGAATATCCCGAGAATAATCCCGAAAGGATTGACGCTTGATTTGTTTTACGGTAATTGGCCGGTTCCCGGGATATTTTTAAAACTGCAGGAAGCCGGGAAGATCAGTGATGACGAGATGCTTCGCGTCTTCAACATGGGCATAGGCCTTGCAATCGTTGTCTCGGAAAAAGATACCGATAGAATATTGAAATACTTAAAAAAGAATAAAGAGAAAGCATATTTAATCGGTGAAATAAAATAAGTTCCTAAGCCACTTCAAATTATATTAATGAAATGTAATATATTATTAAATATAATTTAATATGTGATGATTTAAAAAAATCAGGAATAATATTGAAATTTAATTTTTTGAAAAAAGAAAGAATCACAACTTGTTTAGGAGGAATATCACAATGTTAATCAGGTGGGCAACAGAAAAAGAACGTGAAGCAAATGGTTTCGATAATGATGTTTATGGACCCTATGATGTATTAATTGCCGTAGATCGTATGACTAAACAATGTCTTGGTATTGCTGCTTTTTCGCGGGAAGAAAAGAGAGTTTTGAAATTTGATATCTTAGACCAAACAAGAAAATTGGTTATTGAAGAAAAACTTCGAAGGTGTGTAAATAACCAGATTACTCAGCAAGGTGGGAGTTTTCATTTTCGTTTTCCGGAATATGCTATACAGGTACAACCGAAATTTTGTCCGTGCTGCAATAACGCTTCTATGCCCGAGGGAAATGTGGACGTGGCTGAATTACCGAATTCATGGGTAATTACCTCACCTCTCGCCCAGGGAAAATTATTCGGGAAGAGTGTTGTCGTGGCTAAATATCACAGTGAATATTTTTATGATATGCCAGAAAGAGAGTTTATCGGTTACGTTAAAGATGTGAAACGGGCAGCAAAAGCCCTTCATAAGATAACTGAAGCCGTCAAAATAAACTATGAAATTCATGGAAATTCTTCACCGCATCTTCATTGCCACTTGTACCCCAGATATTTAGATGACGATTTCCCAAGTGCTCCTATTGACTATAGAATTACAGAACCTTCACCGTATGAAGGAGAACAGGAGTTTCTTTGGTTTGTTGACAAGATGCGAAAAGAATTGAAATAATGTGCCCGTATCTGTCTTCTGTCCAGGGATTAGAGTCATTCTTGATAATTCAGTATAAACAAGAAGAGGTTATTTAATTATTTAAAGCAAGATAAGAGTTAAATAGGAAGTTTATTGACAAAGATTAATTTTTCAACTTTTTTTGGGGCCGTCCCTGTTTTTTTATCAAATATAAGATGTTAGCATTGTCTAGTAAAAACCAGTAGACCAATAATTTCAAATTTCTTATATAATATTCTGAGCTCTTAACTTCTGAACCGGTACTTTATTTTGGGAATCTGTCTCGAAATGCCAGTCGCTGTGATTGAATATACAATGAATGTCTGTGACTTGATGGATGCCAACTAATCGGAGTGGGATGACAAAACAAGATATTCAGGAGATACAGAAGGAAATTGAAAAGAAGGGGGGTACCATGCAGCTCGGTTCATTCCTGTGTAAACGGGAGAAGAATTATCTTGCATATTAATTATTTGCATATTAATTATACGGTACCAACCTGATCCTTAACCAGCACGGGTACAGGCTCGAATTAAATAATAATTACATGAATACATTTATAGAGAACGGTCTTATAATTTCAGATACCTATCCGAAAAATAACCTTGTCGAGATAGTGGAATTGAAGGATCACCCGTTCTTCATCGGGTGCCAGTTCCACCCTGAATTCCAGTCCCGGCTGTTAATACCGCACCCGCTTTTCCTAGGCTTCGTCGAAGTGATGAGAAATGTGAATTGGTAAACAGTAACCAGTAAGATTTGTATTACAAACAATTGATACAAAACGTATGGGTGAAGGGTCAGGACGCTTCGTGGCGCTTGCTAGATCTTGCGATACCGCAATGATTTTATTAAAATTCACAAATTAATAAACTACAAATAATGAAAATTAAATAGAATTTTATTTTCCTGAAGGAAAAAATATTAATACAATAAAGTTAAATTATACTAAAAAAAAGATTGACAAATATTCAATTCTATGCTAATATATTGTAAATATGAAGGTATTTTCATGGTAAAAAGATGGCAGCTTAATTTATTTAAATTTTTCTTTTTATTATTTTTTCTTTTCCTTGATATTATATCAATTTATTCATTAAGCAATTCAGAAATCTTTTTTATGCAATTTGGAACAGAGGAATATGATTCGGGGATTGATGTTTGTGAAGATATTTATGGTAATATTTTTATTACTGGATGGACAAGCGGAAATATAAATGGAAATAATAATATTGGAATGGACGATATTTTTTTAATAAAAATTGATAAGAATAAAAATATTAAGTGGACTAAAACTTTTGGAACTATTGCTCAAGATATTCCATGGGGTATTGATTCTGATTCGGAAGGGAATATTTATATAACGGGAGAGACATCCGGAGACCTTAATGGAGAAATAAATTCAGGCAAGGGAGATTTATTTTTAATTAAACTTAACAATTCCGGTAAAGTAATATGGACAAAATTGTATGGATCAGTGGAATCAGAAACCGGATATGATCTTGATATTGATGAATCAGGAAACATTTATATTGGAGGAGAATTTTGGGAATATAATGTCAATGGGAATTTAAATTCAAATATTTTAATTTTAAAATACGATCAAAACGGAAATAAAATATGGGAAGTAAATAGAAGTTCCAATTCATATGATAGAATTGAAGGTGTCAAAATAGACCCTGATGGCAATCTTATTGCTGTTGGAGAGTATAAAGGCTGGATAATTTACTTAGGGAAATATGATAAGGATGGTAATCAAATATGGGAAAAAAAGTTCGGAACCGGTGATTGGGATAAAGGGAAAGATGTAGATGTCGATTTTGATGGTAATATCTATATAACAGGCTTTACTCATGGTCAATTCCAAGGGACTCAAACATATGGATCAACAGATATTTTTTTAATGAAATTCGATAAATTTGGAAATAACATTTGGATAAGAGTCATAGGGACAGATACAAGTGATGACGTTTCATCTGTTGCTGTTGATATTACAGGAGATAATATTTATATTGCAGGTGATACATATGGATCCTTCTACTATAACAATGGTTTTTCTCAATCAGATTGCTACATTATTTCATACAGTAAAGATGGAAAGTTAAATTGGATACATACATTTGGAACAAAGGAGTTTGATATCATTTACAACATTAAAATAACAAACTTAAATTCCTTAATTCTTTCAGGATCAACAAAAGGCACCTTTCATGAAAATGTAAACAAAGGCGGATTAGACAGCTATTTTATGTATTGGAATATTTCTTATTTGAATAATCAAAATAATTTAAAAATATATCCAAATCCATGGAAACATGGAGATCCCGAAGAAATAATCATATCACATCTTCCAGAAAATTCAAAATTAAAGATATTTGACATTTCAGGTAAATTAATATTTGAATCTGAGTCAGATAATTCAGTTTTTGTCTGGAATTTAAAAGATAACAACGGAACAAAAGTATCTTCGGGTGTATATCTCTGTTTTGCATTTTCTAAGAATGGAATAAATCGAACAGGTAAGATTTGTATACTAAAATAAGGAGGGGACGATGAAAAGAAGTATTGTTATTTTATTTATTCTATATTCTTTTGTAATAATAACCTTTAGTGAATCTTTTTATTATTATAATGGGAATAAAGTTATTTTACAAGAAAATAATGAATATAAAATTATTCAAATTAGCAGCGATTTTGAAAATAATTTTGATTTTAAGTCTTTAAATGATGATAATAAATTTAGTAAATTAAAATTTGGTGATTTTTTAATTATTTCTAATAATGATTATAAAAATAATAATTTAAAAAATGAGAAAGTTTTTAGTTTATTCTATTGCGATAACAATGAAGTTATAATTACAGATGAAATTTTAATTAGGACAAATTGTGAAATTACAAATGAAATGAAAACAGTGATCGATATAAAATATAATATTAACAGCATGAAGAAAATAGATGAAGACTTAAATATATATTTGATAAAATTGAAAGTAAGAAATAGTTTTGAAACATTAATAAGAATAGGGTGCCGGCCTCTGTCTTCTGTCTTTAGAACTAGTTCCACTTCAATTTCTAAGATTTAAAAAATTAATTTTTATGAACCACAGAAAACCAAGGCTGCTACTTTAAACTATTGACTTTTTCATCATTATATGTTATAATATAGTTGTTCAATATTTATGAGTGTTCAATAATTATTGGCATTTATAAATTTTGAGAAATTTTAATAAATGCTCTATTATTCGCAGGTTATAAAAAAGAGTGAAGGCGCATTTTTATAATAATGAATGAATTCGTTCACTATTTTATAATGTTCAGTAATAATAAACAAGGTGAAATAATGAACAATAAACATGATTATGATCTGCTGAAAGAAGGGATAAAAATACTTCGTGAAGGAAGGGACTTTGTAAATATTAAAATTGCGGAGGAGAAAAAATACTCACACTCCAATGAAATTTTTGACGCGAAACTTGATATATTATACGCCCAGCAAAAACAAAAGCTCTATGTTATATGTAAGAAGTATTTTGATTTTAGTTATACAAAGAATCTTTCTATTTTATATTTAGAAAAGGATAAAATAAAGAAGAATATTTTAATCATAAGTGAAAATATTCCATTAAATATCACTGAAATTTTAAAAGAGAATAACATAAATTATATTGATATAACCGGAAACATTTATTTAAATATTCCTCCCATATATATCTTTATCAATGATAAAAGAAAATCCAAAAAAATTACAAGAAAACTTCCAAGTGTATTTTATACAACAGGATTGAAATTAATCTTTTCATTTTTAAATATTCCTGAGTCAGTAAATTTCCCATTCAGGAAATTAAGTCAGAATTTAAATATTTCCATTGCCTCAATTTCAAATATAATGCAAAATCTTATAACTATGGGATATATAATCGATTATGACAGCACTAGAAAGATGTTGATAAAACAGGATGACCTTTATCGAAAGTGGGTAGATGCATATTTTGATAAATTAAGGCCGAAATTAATTAGGGGTAAATATTCAATTATAGACCATAAAAACTTCCATGAAAATCTTAATCAAGAAGAGTACGATGTATTTTACAGTGGAGAGTACGGAGCAGAAAGGCTCGATTTCGATATTAAAGCCGGAAATTTTGTATTTTACTCAGACGAGAAGTTAGAAAACCTGATAAGAAAATATAAACTTGTCAAAGATGAGAATGGCAATATTGAAATTTTAAAAACTTTCTGGAATGAAAAATTTTTTACAGAAAATACAAGCCGAAATCTTTTTAAACAGGATTTTCTTTCATTAAATCATAATGCCCCCTTATTATTAATTTATGCTGACTTATTGAATTCAAACAATGAAAGAGCGTTAAAAATTTCAAAAGAATTATATGAAAAGCACATTGAGACTGGATTTAACAGATTTCCTGGATGAATCTTTTGTCAAAGGCATTGACGAAATATCTATTATTTTACATGAGAATAACTATCAATTTTTTCTGGTTGGAGCATTGGCAAGAGATATAATTCTGAATGGAATTTACAAATTAAGAACAAGTCAAACAAAAACAAAAGATATTGATTTTGGAATTTATGTAGAAAATTGGAATCAATATTCAGAACTATTGAAGTTATTGGAAAGCAAGTATTCTTACTCTAAAACAAACAACCTTTTTACAATAAGAAAAAATGATCAATATATCGATTTAATTCCATTTGGGGAATTGATAAATGAAGATGGGATTTTAAAGCAGGAACCCGGTATTGAAATGTCTATTCCGGGATTCAATGAGGTTTTTGAATATACATTGAAACTAAGGTTGAGATCAAATTTGATTATAAATATTTTATCGGTTGAAGGTTTTATAATATTAAAGTTTTTTTCATGGAGAGACAGAAAAGAGTTTAAGGATATTCAGGATTTAGCTAAAATATTAATGAATTATGATATAAAAACAAGTAATATAATGTACAATGATGAATATAATGATCTGTTAATGAGCTGTGATATAGATGAGCTGAATATGAGAATTTTGGGAAGAGAAATATATAAGATATTAAGGAATTCCAAAAACTGCCTAAAGCAAATAACAGAATTTCTACATGGGGAAATTAACAAAGACGGGACATCAATATTCATTACAAGTTTAGTTTCTTATGGTTTTATGAATAGTTATAAGAAAGTGTTGGATTGTTTAATAGAAATAAATGAAGAGATTGGAAAAGAATATTGAAATCTGTCTTTCTTTTGATTTTATTTCTTATAATTTAATTCAATCATTGTTATTGTGTGATAGTAAAATATAAATAGAGCCCGTATAAGATAAAAAAAAGTACCGACTCTAAATCTACAATAATTTCCTTGAAATAAATAAAAAAAAATAGTATAATGTAGCGTTTGTTTCTCTTTAACATACATGCAAACAACGACAATGTTAATAACGGTGTATGTTAATGAGAATAAAGGTTTTAAATAAGTTGAGGAAGTTGGTAAATGTATTTGGAGACAAGGCTGCTTTTAAGGTTATTTAGTTTAATGAGAACATAATGAGATTTAATTTTTTTAAATTATTAAAATATTTTCATTGAAAAATAGCTAATTTTAAGGTATAATTTGTAATTAAAGGAGTTGACATGAGTGATAAGTTATATTCAGGGAAAGCGAAGGATATTTTAAAGGCGGAGAATGACAATGAAGTGATCATTCATTTCAGGAACTCGCTTACTGCCCAGAACGGGAAGAAGAAGCTGGGGCTGGATGGGAAGGGTGAACTGAACTGCAGGATTACGGAGTTGTTATTCAAGTACTTATTCGATAACGGTGTTAAGAGTCATTATTTAAAGCATATTTCAAAAACGGATTTCCTTGCAAGGAAGGTTAAGATT
>JAQVHJ010000363.1 GCA_028696285.1 bacterium | reverse complement strand
ATTACTGGGGCTTTGTTTAATTTTCTCCGGAATTTTTTCATGTATAATATGGGTTTGAAGATCTGGATAGATGTCCAGATTAAATTTTTCACGCATCTGCTTAATCTCTCATTCAATTTCTATGATTCGCGGGAGGTCGGGGAGATCATTTCCAGGTTCAGTGACGCGGGTGAATCCATTTACAGGATTATTGATATATTCAACAGGATAATCATGAATATTATTTCACTGGTTATCTTTCCTGTCATCCTCTTCATGATCCACCCGATTCTAGCCCTGATTGCCATTTGTCTCCTACCCCTGGATGCACTGCTCTATTCCTATGCAAATAAACTGGTTGCAAAATACTCAAGGGAATCCGCAGAAAAAGGGGCAGAAGTAGCAGCAAAAAACTATGAAACATTATCCGGAATTAAAACGGTGCAGTCACTTAAAATAGAAAAACGTCTTAAAGAAAAGATAACCAACCTTTACGATGAACTATTCAGAGCAAGGATAAAAACAGGTTTCCTTCAAAACGGCGCAATGTTCATTCTTCAGGTTCTCCGTGGAATCAGTGTATTTTTATATATGTGGTACGGGTGGACTCAGATTCTGAACGGTGATCTTTCTCTGGGAAAATACCTTGCATTCACTATGTTTGTCGGATATCTCTACAATCCCTTACGTGAGATGATCACCCTAACCCAGGATATTCAGATTACGCTTGTTCATACAAACAGGTTCTTTGAAATTTACGATATACCCCCGCAAATCCAGGATTCACCGGATGCAATTGAGTTCCCGGAAAAAATTTCAGGTAACATTGAATTTGAAAATGTATCCTTCAGCTATGACGAAGAGAACCTGGTTCTCAGGGATATCAGCATGAAGATACCCGCGGGAAAAACTGCAGCGCTGGTCGGGAGAAGCGGAGTCGGGAAATCAACAATTGCATGTCTCATTCCAAGATTCTATGACCCGACAAGCGGGAAAATCAAGATAGATAATCTCGACACAACATCAGTAAAGGTCGCATCATTACGCTCCAAGATCGGAATAGTGATGCAGGAACCTTTCCTGTTTTATGGAACCATTCTTGAAAACATAACGCTCGGAAGAAAGGATTTTAACAGGGAAAAACTGGATAATGCCGTAAAGGCAGCGCATGTAGATGAATTTTTACAGAAATTTCCCGATGGGATAGATTCAATGATCGGGGAACGCGGAGCAAAACTATCCCAGGGACAGAAACAGAGAATTGCTTTGGCAAGGATATTATTCCTTGAACCGCCCATTTTAATTATTGATGAAGGAACCTCTTCTCTCGACCTTGAATCGGAACAGTATATTCAGCAGGCACTGAAGGATATCAGGAAGAACAGAACCACAATAATCATAGCGCACCGTTTATCAACAATTAAAGACGCTGATATTATCTTTGTTCTCGAGAACGGAGAGTTAGTTGAACAGGGAGATCACGAATCCCTGATAAATGAATCAAAGGTCTATAAGAACCTCTATAACAGGTTATCGGTGATTTAATGGAACAGTTCGTAGATGATAAATTCTTCAAGCTCACTCGAAATCTTATGAAGATGATAATGTTCATTGTCGGAATTCTGATCGTAATTCTCCTGGTATTAGCGATGCTCTTCAAAACATCCGAATCAATTGATGTATCCGGGATTCTAGTCCCGGAAAATAGTGAAACTGTATTCTCTTTGGAAAAAGAAGGAAGGATAAAGGAAATATTCGTTCAGGACGGTGATTCGGTCAAGGAGGACCAACCTTTAATTGAATTTGAGGAGTCTCTTTGGGAACTGGAAAAGAAAACACTGGAACAGAAGATCGAAATTTTAAAAATTCAACTTGCAGTTTCTGAAAATGAATTTAAAAAAAATAAATCTGAAATAAGCAAGAAAGAAATAAAAAATATTCGGGATGAAATCGCTTTGAATGAAAACAAACTCAGGGCTATTCAGGATTATATTAACAATGACTGCTTTCATATAAAAACTCTAAATGCACCATTTGACGGAATTATTTATAGCCTGATAAATCTTAGTGATTACGACACAAATAGCATTAAAGCGGGGACAAAGTTACTTTCGATTGGTGATTTCTCTTCATGGATCATCAAAGTAAAAATTCATGAAACTGATATAATGAATATTTCAGAAGGATTCCAAACGAAAATTTACCTTACCGCCCTACCCTATATTGAACACGGGATCTTTAACGGGAAGATCATTAAAATATCCCCGACACCTGAAATCACGGAAAAAGGAACCTATTACGAGACTTTAATATCCATAGAAGACCAGAATTTTCAGAAATTCATTGAAGAAGAAAAAATCAGGCCGGGATTAAACGCAAATGTAAAGATAATACTATTCGAAGATAAAATAATCAAAATAATCTTTCAAAAATTCTTTAAATCGGTGAAATGAAATGGAAAAAAATGATCGGATAAATCAAGCATATCAATATTTTTATGAAGAATTTAAAGGAACACATCCCGAATTTGCAGAACACTTCAAGAACTTCTGGAAAAGAAAAAAAGAAGACCGAGTTTTCCCCTATAAATACATGGAATTTTTGAGATTATTAGCCGGCTTGCTTCAGGACTGCAAACCCTGCATAGAAAAACATATCAAATCCGCATTAGAAAATGGCGCATCTAAAGAAGAAATCTACGAAATCCTCTCCATCTATGCCACCATGTCCGGCTCTAAACCTAATGAAAACATCACTTTTGTACTGTACCTATTAAAAAAATAGGGACGGTTCTTTCATTTTTTACAAAAATGCCTGTAACTACCGATTTGTTGGGAACGTCATTTTTGATAATTTTTATGGCTTTTGGTTAAATTTTATGGGAGGTTTTTAACAATTTTTAAATACTATAAAATATATAGGTGTTTACTTGTGAACTCAGGCACCACGGGATTTAAATAAAAAAAAAAAGGCGCATTATTTCTAATCCGCCTTTTTATTATCTTTGTTTTTTAGAAAAAACTATAAAAGTTCGTCAGAACCACAGAATCTAGGATCTTCTGAACAAAGTGCGCAAAGTGTGTGAAATTCCTTCTTGCAAGGTTTCACTTTATCATTGCCATTAATTGTCTGAGGTGTTACAATGTACTTCATTTTTAACTCCTTTAAAAGTTAATTTTTGTTAATAACTATACTAAATCGTTCTGACCACAGA
>JAQVHJ010000362.1 GCA_028696285.1 bacterium | reverse complement strand
GGAAGATTACAGCCCGGCAGATAGAAGCATCAAGAATTGCAATTACGCGACATGTAAAAAGAGGCGGGAAGGTTTGGATCCGATTATTTCCCGATAAACCCTTAACAAAGAAACCTGCAGAAACAAGAATGGGAAAAGGTAAGGGAGCACCTGAACTTTGGGTAGCGATAGTAAAGCCGGGAAAAGTTCTCTTTGAGATAGAGGGTGTTACAGAAGAGATTGCCAAAAGAGCAATGACCTTAGCCGGACATAAACTTCCTGTTAAAACAAAATTTGTAAAAAGGTAGGTAGTTTAAAATGAAGATAGAAGAAATCCGGAATTTATCAAAGGATGAACTACTTAATAAAGTGGAATCATTAAAAGAAGAATTAATGCGATTAAGATTCAACAAGAAATCCGGTCAGTTGACAGACACATCAGTAATCAGGAAGACGAAGAGAGACATCTCAAAGATGCTGACCGTATTAACAGAAAAAGAAACAAAAAAACAACAGTAATCAGGAGGAATTTTTAATGTCAGAGAGACCGCATCGAAAAACAGTTTCCGGTATAGTAATTTCGGATAAGATGGACAAGGTTGTTACCGTTCAGGTTGAGGCTTTGAAGAAGCATCCTTTATACCGGAAATATATCAGAACCAGAAAGAAAATAAAAGCAAGAGATGCTGAGAACAGCTGCAAAGTCGGGGATACAGTAAAGTTAATGGAGACAAGACCGATTGCCAAGACAGTACGCTGGAGAGTAGTAGAAATAGTGAAAAAGGCGTAATCAAGTAAAAATACAGGTGGAGAGTTAAAAATGATTCAGGCTCAAACAATTTTAAAGATAGTAGATAATACCGGTGCAAGGAAAGCAATGTGTATTAATGTTTTGGGTTCCAATAAGCACACTGCAGAGATCGGTGATATTATTGTCGCTTCAGTAAAGGATGCCACCCCAAATACCAGTGTAAAGAAGGGTGAAATAGTAAAGGTGGTTATAGTGAGAACGACAAAACAGATTAGAAGGGAAGACGGCAGTTATATTCGGTTTGATGATAACGGCGGTGTAATTATTGATGAACAGAACAATCCGAAAGGAACCCGTATATTCGGACCAGTTGCTCGAGAGCTCAGGAAGAAACTGTTTACAAAGATCATTTCCTTGGCTCCGGAAGTATTATAAAAAGAGAAGGGATTAAAAATGACTGAAAAATCTAAACAGGACATCAAGATCAAGAAAGGTGACACGGTTTATGTAATTGCAGGGAATAAAGAGAACAAGGGTAAGATAGGCAAGGTTCTCAAGGTATTTCCAAAGACCGGCCGAGTTCTTATTGAGGGGATTAATTATGCAAAGAAATCGATGAAACCGGATCCTCAGAAGAACAGACAGGGTGGGATTCAGCAGGAAGAGATGCCGTTGGATGTTTCCAATGTAATGATCTTCTGCACCAAGTGTTCAAAACCTGTCAGAATTAAAATGAAGGTTTCTGAAAACGGAAAACAAAAATTCAGGGTCTGCCATAAGTGCGGTGAGATCCTTGATAAAACGAAGTAAGGGGAACTGATAATGAAAGCAAGATTATATGAAATTTATAAAAAAGAGATTGCTCCCGCGCTTATCAAGGATTTAGATCTTAAGAATGTAATGCAAGTTCCGAAGCTTCTGAAGATAGTCCTTAACATGGGAGTAGGTGAAGCGATTGCTGATATTAAGCAGTTAGACAAAGCGATGGAAGAGCTGGGCATAATCACGGGGCAGAAACCCAGAATGATCCGTGCAAAAAAATCTGAAGCAACATTCAAGTTAAGAAAAGGCATGCCGATTGGATGTAAGGTTACGCTCCACGGCCCGATCATGTATGAGTTCCTTGACAGATTTATTAGTATTGCAATCCCGAGAATCAGGGACTTTAAAGGGCTTTCAACAGATTCATTTGACGGACGCGGGAATTACAACATAGGTTTACCGGAACAGACAATCTTTCCGGAAATTGATTTTGATAAGATTGACAAGGTACGTGGTTTGGACATCAACATAGTAACCTCTGCGGTTAATGATGACCAATGTAAAAAGTTATTAGAATATTTAGGTATGCCCTTTAAAAAATAATCAGGAGGACGAACTTGGCGAAAAAATCTTTAATCGCAAAAGCAAAAAGAAAACCTAAATTTTCCACAAGAAAATATAACCGTTGCCCCCTATGTGGGAGGTCGAGAGGTTTTTTGAGAAGATTTGGTATGTGTAGAATTTGTTTTAGACTCAATGCCGGAGGAGGAATGATCCCCGGTGTAAGAAAAGCTAGTTGGTAATAATCTTGTAATATCGGGAGGATGATATTTATGACAATGACCGATCCTATTGCAGACATGTTAACCAGGATAAGAAATGCGAATCAAGCTCGACACTATCGAGTAGATATTCCGTCTTCAAAACTAAAAGCCGGGTTAGCCAAAATTTTAAAACTTGAAGGTTACGTCCGGGATTTTAGAGTAATAGAAGACCGAAAACAAGGCATTTTAAGAATCTACCTTAAATACGGGAAGAAGCAGGAGACCGTATTGAGGGGATTGAAGCGGGTTAGTAAACCCGGAAGAAGAATCTTTTGTAAAGGCGAAGCTATTCCGAAGGTTCTGAACGGCTTCGGTACCGCGATTATCTCCACCTCTTCAGGCGTGTTGACTGATAAGGAATGCCGTGAGAAGAAAGTTGGCGGAGAAGTAATCTGCTATATTTGGTAAATACCATAAGTTATGTAAGGAGAAAGTGAAATGTCACGGATAGGAAAAAAACCTGTAACGATTCCGGCGAAATGTGAAGTGAAGCTGGAGGAGAATAAGACCATCACAGTAAAGGGTCCCTTAGGCCAGCTTTCTTACCAGATTCCCGAAGAGATTTCAGCGGAGATTAAAGGGAATGAGGTTATTCTGAGCAGAAGTTCAGAATTGCCTTCAGTAAGAAGTAAGCATGGATTAGCAAGAAACTTAATTATGAACATGGTAAACGGTGTTATGAGCGGCTACGAAAAGAAGTTAGAGTTAATCTGGTGAGGGGCAAAAGTCAGTTTAGAAGGAAAGACACTTAAATTTGAAATAAATTTTATTAAGACGGAGATTACCCCGACGGATGGGATTACCATCAAGCTTGACAGGGGTAAGAAGACTACCGTGTCCGGAATAGATAAACAAAAAGTTGGAGAGATTGCTGCAAAGATCAGGGATGTTAAACG
>JAQVHJ010000014.1 GCA_028696285.1 bacterium | reverse complement strand
AAAGAAGCCAATGTGAAATACCGGCCTGTTGAAACCGGGAAAACAGGAATATTGATTGCCGGGACTGCTAACAGCCCGATGAATATTTACGAAACAGTACAGCAGGCAAAAGCTGTTGTAGTAAGGGTACTAGAGTTTGCGTTGAAAGAAAAAATTAAAGCAAGGGATGAGATTTCAACAGTGAGCAGAAGAAAATGTTCCGGATGCATGATGTGCATTGAAGCATGTCCCTATGATGCAAGGTTTCTTGATCAGGATACGAAAACTGCAGCAGTTATCTCGTCAATTTGCCAGGGTTGCGGGTTATGTACAATGGTCTGTCCAAATAACGCTGCTGAATTAGTTGGACAGGAAACAAAAACAATGAGAACAATAATTGATTCAATTATATAGGAGGTTTTAATGGAAGATAAAGTTATAAAGTCCGATAAGATCAATCCCAAACTTAAATATGAGATTATGAAGATCCCCGGAGGACAGAACCTTTTGAAATGCTTCGCTTGCGGAACTTGTACTGTTTCGTGCCCTGTTTGGCAGGATGACCCGACATTTAATCCGAGACAAATAGTTCGGAAAATTATTATAGGTCTTGAAGAAGATCTTCTGAACGATGATCGAATCTGGTATTGCACAACTTGTTATGATTGTTATGAGCGTTGTCCACAGGATGTAAAGATTACCGAATTAATCATGGCATTGAAAAATTATGCGGTGACTAAAGGCGTCATTCATCAGGCATTTACGGCTCAGGTTACAGAAATTTTTAAATTCGGAAGATTATATGAGGTTGATGAATTCTTTAATAAAAAACGAAGTCAGCTTGGTTTACCTGAATTGAATTCTGAATCACCTGATGTGAAAAAAATCTATTCCGAAACTAAACTCGAAGAGTATGTTGATAAATCAAATCTTCAAAATAAAAGTGAAGGTGAGAAATGAAATACGCATTATTCTTAGGTTGTTCCGTTCCGGTAAGAGGAATAAATTATGAATTGTCCGTAAGAGAAATCTCAAAAGTTCTTGGAATTGAACTCGTCGATATCCCTGAGTTTACATGCTGCGGCTTCCCGACAAAATCAGTGAAGATCGATTCTCAAATGCTCATGTCTGCCAAAAACATTTCAATTGCCGAAGAAAAAGGTTTGGACATCGTTTGTTTATGCAGTGCATGCTCAGTAACTCTTACAGAAACATTAAAGGAAATAAAAGAACATAAGGATATCCGTGATAAAATCAATGATGAATTGAAAACACTCGGATTTAAACCCGTAGAAGGAAAAATTAAAATTCGCCATTTCGCCAGGGTTCTTTTTGAAGACATAGGAATTGAAAAAATTAAGGAAAAGATAGTAAAACCACTAACAGGATTCAGTATCGCTGCTCATTACGGGTGCCATTATTTTAAACCATCAGAAGCCTATGATCATTGGGAAGATCCTGAAAATCCCAAAAGCCTAGATGAGTTAATTAAAGTAACCGGAGCAGAGTCAACAAAATATTCATACAGAAACCAATGCTGCGGAGGAGCAATACTCGGTGTAGATAAAAACCTTGCATATAAAATGACTTACGAAAAACTACAGAGAATTAACGAACAAAAAGCAGATGCAATGGTACTATTCTGCACATTCTGCTCAATCATGTACGAAGGAAACCAAAAAGCAATACTAAAAGAATTCGAAGCAGACTTCAACATGCCCGTTCTCTACATAACACAACTGCTTGGACTCGCAATGGGAATATCACCCGATACCCTCGGCTTCAAACTGAATAGGATAAGACCAAAGGAATTTTTACAAAAATTTGAACAAATTTAGGGGACAGCCCGTGCGATTTTTGCGATTTTTAATATAGAAGAATAAAGGGAAAGCGTCCTTCATTAACCTTAAAACTAAAACAGGAGGACGCTTATGTCACCTCGAACAGCAAGGATTGATCTTCCTGATCAATTCTACCACATCACAAACCGCGGAGAAAGAAAAGAAAAGATATTTCTACGAGATATCGATTATATGGTATTTTATAGATACCTTGTAGAGCTATGGTCGGAACTTGATTTTGATTTAAATGCTTATGTATTAATGCCAAACCATTTTCATCTTCTAATTTATCGAAGGAATTCCTCGTTAGGAGAAATTTTGCATAGATTAGAAACAAGATATGCTGAATATTTTAACAAAGAGTATAATCTTGTCGGACATGTCTATCAAGAAAGATACCATTCATTTATTATTGCAAACCAGAATTATTTAAAGAATGTAGTTTACTATATTCATCGAAACCCTATAGACGGATATATAGTTGAAAAGGAAGAAAACTACAATTATTCAAGTGCTTCGATTTATCATGGATTGAAAAAAGATCCAACTGTAAAAGTAATTAACTTATTTTCAGGTAAAGATGGTATTAAAAAATATATTAAAGGATTATATGAAATGGAAAATTTCCAATTTCCTTTATTCCGCGATGCCATCGGAGAAAAACAAGATTATCTCGTCATCGAAAAAAGAAAAAACAGAATAGAGAAATTCAACAGGGAAAGAAGAAATGCGGGGAAAAATAAAAGAGAAATTCTTGAATTATGTAAGTATGATTCTTTAAAAAAATCATTTAAAACAAATAAATTATCCGATGAACAAAAAAGAATTATTTTAAACCTATATAAAAAAGGTTTAAATAAAGCTGAAATATCTCGAATATTAAATTGCAGTGCCTCAACTGTCACAAGATATTTAAAACGCTGCGGAAAATAATTTAAAAAATCGCAAGGGTGTCCCCTAAAGTATTAAAATATATTAATATGATAAATGTATTTTAATAAATAAATGGAAGTAAATAATAGTATGTTGGACAAAGATCTTTATGTGATTAATTTTTAAAAAGAATCAGAATAAAAAAAGGCTAAAAAAAATCGCAAAAATCGCACGGGCTGTCCCCTAAATACGAAACAGAACGCTCTCACGTTTGAAGATGTTTATGGTGAGGAGGAGGCATAGGATGGCGTAAATGGTGGAAGATAGAAATGTAACGGTATAGAGCATGAGATTAAAGTCTTCGGTAATGATCATTTTTATTGAGAGGGAGACATTCACGACGGGTATTATTGCAAGTAAGAATGATGGTTCGATTCCGGGAAGCAGAGATACCATTGCGGGGAAGATTGTCAGGACCATAATGGGTGCCATGTAACTTTGTGCTTCTTTTAATGATTTTGCAAAGATTGAAAGAGTAAGTAAGATAGCGCTAAACATTCCTGATGCAGGAAAGAAAAGCAGAAGGATAAGAATAAGTGATGTCAAAGGGATATTTATTTTAAGGTAGATATCAGCCATTGAGGCAAATAATCCTATTTTTAAAAATACAAAATAGCTTAGAAGTATCAGGAGTGTTGATATAATTGATGCAAATTGGATGGTAAAGAATTTCCCGAAGGTAATTTCTTCTATGGACGCCGGCGAGACTAAGATTGTTTCGAGAGTTCCTCGCTCCTTTTCTCCGGCAGTAAGATCCATGGCGGGATTTGACGCCCCTGCGACGGAAAGGATTAATAGCATATACGGGAGTATCATTCCTATTATGAATGCGCCCATTTTTTTCGGCGTTGCGAGATCTTCATATTCTAATTTTAAAGGATGAATGAATTCTTCCGATAAGCCAAGGTTTTTTAATCGTTCATCACGGATTGAATTACCTAAATTTCGGATAATATTTAAAACTTTTGGCATTATGGCGTCTGTTTGGGGTCTTGATTTGTCATATACTAAAATTATTTGCGTGCTTGTATTTGCCTTGAGATTATCTTCTAAATGTTCGGGAATTATTATTCCGATCATTACCTCTTTTGCAATTACCTTTTGGCGAAGAACTTCTTCATCTTCTGTTTCAACAAATTTAACTTTCATTTGGTTTCCATTTTGATCCGGTTCTTCAAAAGAGGATTTAATCAAATTCGTTTTTGAATTATCGCATATACCTAAGATTATCGGTTTTTCTTCCAGTTTTTTCATCTCGGCCATCATTAACCCCATCATTCCCAAGGAGAGTAAAGGCATAACAACGATAGGAACAACTATCATCCCGATAATTGTTCTTTTATCGCGAAGCATATCGATAATTTCTTTATGAAGTATTAATAGTATATTTCTAAGCTGGAGTTTTTTCACTTTCCTGTTCCTCTAATAAGAAAAATATATCCTGGAGATGTTCAACCTTTGATTTTTGTTTAATTTCGGATAGCGTTCCCTCATAATAAATTTTTCCTTTATGTAAAATGCCAACCCGGTCACATAAGTATTCCGCTTCAGACATTATATGTGTGGAAAAAATAATTGCCTTTCCTTTATCCCGACTTCTTTTAATAAAATCAATAATATTCTTTGCAGATAAAACATCCAACCCCGCGGTAGGTTCATCTAAGACCAGAAGAGGGGGATCGTTAATCAGCGTTCTTGCGATAGATACTTTCTGTTTCATCCCGGTTGAAAGTTTTCCGCATCGGATATTCCTGAATTCATTCATTTTTAATAAAGAAAAGATCTCTTCGATTCTCTGATTTAAGATTTGTTTTTCCAAGCCGAACAGATTTCCGAAATATTTTACCATTTCTTCCGCTGTCAATCTGTCATATAGAGCGGTTGATCCCGAAAGAAAACCAAGGTTTCTTTTAACATCCAGAGAAGAATCCTTTGTATTAAATTCCTTTACAAATATTTCTCCCCGGGTAGGCTTTAGAAGCGTGGAGATCATTCTTAGAATGGTTGTTTTTCCTGCGCCGTTCGGACCAAGAAGTCCATATACTTCCCCGGGATTGACATTGAATGAAACATCCCTGACAGCTTCAATCTTTTCCTTCTTTTTCTGCTCGAATGTTTTATAGAGATTCTGTACTTTTAACATAATTCAAATATAACATACAAATATGTATTTGTCAACTTTTTTAATAATGCAGGATTTTCATCCTTTTTTGAAACCATATGGTTTTCACTTCCTGAAGTTAATTATTTGCCAATATATTAATAATTATCGATTTTATCCAAAAATTTTTGGGAAACTACTGTTTTAATAATGAAATTTGACGATTCCCAATAATGAGATATTTATGAATGATCTTGCAACCTTGCAACGGCTGTCCCCTTTTTTTCCTTGACATATTAAAAATCTTATGGTATAATAAAGTTGACTGAACTGGTAGACTTTAGAGGAATTTTAGATGAAACTATCAAAGAAAGGCGAATATGCCCTGAGAGCAATGATTGATTTAGCTTGTAATTATAAGAAGGAATTCATCCAGATTAAGGAGATATCACAGAAGGAGAAGATCCCGAAGAAGTTTCTTGATCAGATATTACTGGAATTGAAGAATCACGGATTATTAGAGAGTCGCAGCGGGAAGGGTGGTGGATATCGATTAGCCAAGGAGCCTTCAAATATCACATTTGCAGAAATAATAAGAATTATTGATGGTCCGTTAGCGCCTTTGCATTGTGTAAGTAAGATGGCTCACATTCATTGTACTGAAGAAAAAAACTGTGGTTTACGTACAGTAATGCAACAGGTTCGCAATTCAATTGCGAAGATTTTAGAGGGAGTCACTTTGTCTGATATGTGTCCTGACAAGGATTCCCAAGCTCTATTAAAGCGTTTAAAAGGTCTCAGTTATTTGTAATTTTTTTTGTTTTTAAAGTTGACTAATTCTATAGAAATAATGGAAAATAAAAAGGAGAAGATGGAATGAAGAAACTGGTAGCTTTTATTTTAGGGGTAACCTTAATGATCATGCTTTTAGGATGTGGAACCGGGCAAGATAACCAAGAGACAGGGGAAATGAAGGGGACAATAACACTCTCCGGAGCGTGGGCTTTATATCCTATGGTAGTAAAATGGGCAGAAGAGTTTCAGAAGATCTATCCTGAAATCAGGATTGAAGTAGCAGCCGGTGGAGCAGGAAAAGGAATGGCAGATTGTTTATCAGAGGTTGTTGATTTGGGAATGGTTTCCAGGGAAATATATCCTGCAGAGGTTCAAAAGGGAGCATGGTGGGTAGCAGTAACAAAAGATGCCGTGGTACCTACAATGAATTCAGAAAATCCTTATATTAATGAAATTCTTGAAAAGGGTATCAGGAAAGATCAATTTACAAAGATTTGGGTAGATTCAACATTAAAAACCTGGGGAGATGTTCTTCAGAATAACTCAAAAGAAGCGATCGGTGTTTATACAAGATCAGATGCTTGTGGAGCTGCACAGGTCTGGGCACAATATCTCGGCACAAAACAGGAAGGATTAAATGGAGTTGGGGTTTATGGTGATCCCGGTTTAGCAGAAGCAGTAAGAAAAGATAAGTTTGGTATTGGATTTAATAATATTAATTATGTTTATGATCCATCAACAAAACTTCCCGTTGAAGGTCTTGTTGTCATTCCGATTGATTTAAATAATAATGGTAAGGTTGATGAAGATGAAAAATTCTATAATAACAGAGATCAGATTGTAAATGCGATTGCAGAAGGAAAGTATCCTTCACCCCCCGCCAGAGAATTAAATCTGGTTGCGCATGGTTATCCTAAAAAGAAAATAGTAGTAGAATTTCTCAGATGGATATTAACTGATGGCCAGAAATATGTAGCGGAATCCGGTTATATTAATTTAACACAAGAGAAGCTAGATTTAGAACTGAAAAAATTAGACAAGGAAAAATAATCACGAATGAAATTTCGTTTTTTAAAGGATAAATTTTTCAAGCATTTAATGTTCATGTGTATTGTTTTTTCCATTTCAATTGTATTTTTAATGCTATTTGGATTATTTATCCGTTCACTTCCCATTTTACAGCAGAAATCTTTTTCTGATATTTTTCTATCGGGAACCTGGCATCCTTTACGGGGTGAATTTGGATTTGCACCTTTTATTGTTGGGACTTTATGGGTTACAGTTGTTGCGATGGTTATTGCAATTCCTTTATGTTTACTTACGGCGATTTATCTTTCAGAGTATGCGCATAGAAGGGTAACAGTTTTTTTAAAACCCTTTATTGACCTTCTTGCGGGAATTCCTTCTGTTGTTTACGGGATTTGGGGAGTGTTGGCAGTAATTCCTTTAATTAGGGATTATATTGCACCTTTATTCGGAGTTCGTTCCACAGGGTATGGAATTCTTGCCGGTGGAATTGTTCTGGGAATTATGGTATTTCCGATAATCATTCAAATATGTGTTGAGGTATTTCAATCAGTTCCGAAGGAATTGCGTGAAGCGTCTTTAGCTTTAGGGGCGACAAAGTGGCAGACAATAAAACATTCAGTTTTACGCAAAGCTCTTCCCGGGATACTTGCTGCAATAGTTCTTGGTTTCTCAAGAGCTTTTGGAGAAACAATGGCAGTATTGATGGTTGTAGGAAATGTACCAAAGATTCCCAAATCAATATTTGATTGTGCTTATCCATTGCCTGCCTTGATTGCAAATAATTATGGAGAGATGCTTTCGGTTCCTCTTTATGATTCTGCATTGATGCTTGCATCTTTAATTTTACTTTTATTAGTTCTAATTTTCAATATTCTTGCAAGGCTAATTTTAATCAGGGTTGAAAGGAGTACGCAATAATGGATCGTAGAAAGATAGAAGAAAAGATATTTTTATTTTTAATGAGGATATCTGCAATATTAATTGTTCTGAGTCTCATTTTAATCCTTTTTACTATTATTGCAAAAGGACTCCCTTCCTTGAATTTAGCGATGATTACTCAGACACCTAAAGGGGGGTATTACCTTGGGAAGGAAGGCGGAATACTAAATGCAATAATGGGTTCGTTATTTCTTGCCGGCGGCGCAACAATTCTTTCAATGTTGATAAGCCTGCCAGTTGTCATTTATTTAAATATTTATGCAAAAAAGAATTCGAAACTTTCGGAATTTATCAGATTTTCTTTTGATGTCCTCTGGGGAATTCCTTCAATAGTTTACGGAGCATTCGGTTTCACAATAATGTTATTCTTCAATCTCCGGGCATCATTGCTTGCCGGAATAATTGTTGTTGCTCTTTTGATTCTTCCGATAATGAGCAGAACAATTGATGAGGTAATGCGAATGGTTCCTGCAGGATTAATTGAAACATCGTATGCACTTGGCGCAACAAAGTTAGAAACAGCATTTAAAGTTGTTATTAAACAGACACTGCCGGGAATAATTACAGCGATACTTATTGCATTAGGCCGAGGAATAGGGGATGCAGCATCCGTTTTATTCACTGCAGGATTCAGTGATTATATTCCCAACTCATTGTTAAAACCTGCTGCAACATTACCATTAGCAATATTTTTTCAATTACTGACTCCGATTCCGGAAGTTCAGGAAAGGGCTTATGCATCTGCATTTATTTTAACAGCGATAATTTTAATTATAAGCATTGTTTCAAGAATTATTACAAACAGGTTTTCCAAGAATTTAATTAAATAGGAGTTTTTATGGATTGTCAATCTCATATTTGTGTGAACAACCTTAATGTTTTTTTCGGGAAGGAACATATCTTGAAAAATATAAGCCTTAAAATTCCTGATAAAAAGATAACAGCGATAATCGGCCCATCCGGCTGTGGAAAGACCACGTTGCTTAAATCATTTAACAGATTAATTGATTCTTATGATGGTGTTAAAGTAACGGGAGAGATTTTGGTTGATGATGAAAATATACTCCATCCGAATATTGAAGTGACGCACATTAGGAAAAAGATGGGTCTATTACTTCAAAATCCATACCCGTTACCGATGTCGATTTATGATAATGTTGCATATGGCCCCAGAATTCACGGGATAAAAAATAAAAAGAAATTAGATGAGATCGTTGAGCATTACTTAAAACAGACAAATCTATGGATTGAAGTGAAGGATCGTTTAAATGCACCCGCATCGAGATTATCTGTCGGCCAGCAGCAAAGACTTTGTCTTGCAAGAGGGCTTGCTGTAGAACCTGAGATAATTCTTGGTGATGAACCGACATCTGCATTAGACCCGATTTCGAGTAAGGTCATAGAAGAAAAATTTCAAGAGCTTTCTGATAATTATACAATCATAATAGTAACGCATATTTTAAGACAGGCAAAGCGTTTAGCCAATTATGTGATATTTTTATATTTAGGTGAATTAATAGAACAGGGAACAGCAGAAGAAATCTTTGAAAATCCAAAGGAAGAGATGACGAAGGCTTATATCCAGGGGAAGATCAGTTAAAATTATTTAGGGGACAGCCCTTGCGATTTTTGCGATTATTTGCAAATAAATTTATATAGATTGCCATTATTACATTAGAAAGAACGGGTTTGATTTTTTTTAAACGATTGATTAATAATGGGGAAAATATTTACTTAAATAAATATAATTTTCAAATTTATCCTATATTATGATTATTTTAAGCTGTTTTTATTTTTCAAAGAAAATAAAAAAAATTGAATTTTAATGAGAAGGAGTGTCCCTAAAATATAATTTAAATTTTTCTTTTCTTTTTTATTTCCATTCAAAAAATAGGGGAATAAATACGTTTTAACAAATTTTAAGAATTCTATATTTTTCAATATTTTTTTCAATAAACAAGAAAAATAATCGCAAAAATCGCAAGGGCTGTCCCCTAATTATCTTCTTTTTCTTTTTCCTTGCGCTCAATGACGAATTTTATTTTTTCTTTGCGGAGTTCGAGTTTCTCGATTTGGCGCTGGAGTGATTTCTTTTCTTTCTCTTCTTTCGATTTCTTTTCTTCTGATTTTAATTTTTCTATTTCTGAGGTATAGTTATCAAAATCATTTTTCAGTTTTTCCATTTCTTCAGCTTCGAGTGCTTTATCAAATAAAATTTCATCGGGTTTCTCTTCACTTTTCTTTGATTCAGGTTTTAGTTCGGGTTTTTGTAAAAACTGTTTATCAGTATCATAGATTCTTACATTTGTAAAAGCGGGAGAAACGATTTCAATTCCTGCTTCATGAAGACAATCCATGACTTCTGAATTGAGGGATGATTTCGATGAAATCAATGAATCGAGATCTTTTAAAAGGCCATTTACTCTATATTTTACAGAATAATCACCCAATTCAACAACCGCAACCCAAGGATTTTCGAGGCCTACTTTCTTTGCTGCTTTTAACATTGAATTAAAGATTCTTGTTTTGGGAGCATCATATCCCAGGGTAACAGTTGAACAAATAATCGTTCCTGAATTTCGTAATGTTCTGATTGGATTTTGGATCATTAAAAGATTAGGGATAGTGATAAGATCCCTTTCAATGGTTTGTATCTCAACGTGCAGAAGATCCATCTCGGTAATTCTTCCAAGATAATTGTTATATTCAATAAAATCCCCGACACGATATCCTTTAATCATCTTTATCATAAGGCCGGAAACAAGATTTGAGAAGAATGTTGTTGATGCGAATGCCAGGATCCCCGTAAAGATTAAACCGATTAATTTAAATACCTGTTCTTTTGCTTCCCTGTCCAGGGGTAATAGAATAACGAAAAAGAATATGCCGATAATTACAACTGTTGACTTAACTACCCTTTTAAATGCAATCCTTCCTTTTGTAATTGTAAATTTCTCACCAAGAATCCTGTTTATAAAAAAGACCAGAATAAAAACAAGGATTATAGCGATAATGCTGGGAATCGTACTGAGTAAAATATCCATAATAAAAAAAACTCCGTTTAAAGAATATTATAATTTGAAGTCGCAGAAAAGTCAAGTTATTTTTCATTATTCACTCTTTTAATTGAAAAATAAAGCAATAAAGCTATAGATTAATGGCAAAAAAAGTATTAAAAAAGGTTAATTTGAAGTGAAAAAGGTCTTGACTTTTAAAGAAAAATAATGTAAAATAATAAAATGTGGTTGTGATTATTTTCACAATAAAAATTTTCAAAAAATTAGGAGTGGAAGATGGTCAAAGAGATACTTAAGAAGTACAGTACTGCAGAGGATAACCTAATATCCATTCTGCATGATGTTCAGGACAGCCATCCGGAACATTACCTTTGTGATAAGGATATTAATGAGATACATAGATATCTTAATATTCCTATTGCGAAGATTTACGGTGTAATAAGTTTTTACACAATGTTCTCACTGAAGCCCCGGGGTAAGTATATTATCCGAGTTTGTGAATCGGTTGCCTGTCATGTAATGGGCAGTGATGATCTTGTAGAAGTTTTGGAAAAGAAATTAGGAATTTCAGTTGGAGAAACGACGAAGGATAAACTCTTTACGCTTGAGACCGCCGCCTGTTTAGGGGTTTGCGGCATGGCCCCTGCGATGATGATAAATAAAAATGTTTATGGTAATTTAACAGAGAAGAAGATAGATAAGATTCTCAAGGATCTCAAAGCGAAAGAGACATATGTTAATGAATCAGAAGAAGGTGATAAATTACTTGATAAAGAGAATCAGACGCAGATATTACTGAATAATTTTGGCAAGATAGATCCTGAAAAGATAGATGCTTATCTAAAGGTTGGGGGATATGAAGGATTAAAGAAAGCATTATCAATGAAAACTTCAGAAGTAATAGAAGAAGTTAAAAATTCAGGCCTTCGGGGCCGTGGCGGATCAGGTTTTCCGACCGGTTTAAAATGGAGTTTTACTGCTCCGATCAAGGGAGAGAAATTTATCCTTTGTAATGCAGATGAAGGGGAGCCGGGAACTTTCAAAGACAGGCCATTAATGGAAGGAGATCCTCACAAGGTTCTTGAGGGAATGGCGATTGCCGGATATGCAATCGGTGCAGAAAAGGGTTTCATTTATATCAGGGGTGAATATTACAGATCTATCGACAGGGTAAGAAAGGCAATCAAGCAAGCCGAGGAAAAAGGTTTACTTGGAGAAAAAATAAATAAATCAGATTTCAATTTTAAAATAGAAGTAAGGATTGGAGCCGGAGCATATGTAGTCGGGGAAGAAACAGCATTAATAGAGTCTCTTGAAGGGCATCGCGGCAACTCGAGGGTAAAACCGCCGTTCCCGGGGCAGAAAGGAATCTGGCAGGTTCCTACGATAGTAAATAATGTTGAAACATTTGCCAATGTCCCCGGAATTATTAAGAACGGGGCAAAATGGTTTAAAGGTTATGGAACGGAAAAATCCCCCGGAACAAAAATATTTGTATTAAGCGGTAAGGTAAAGAATCCCGGTGTTGTAGAAGCGCCGATGGGTGTAACATTGAAGGATCTGATTTTCAAATTTGCCGGCGGGATGAAGGACGGGAAGAAATTCAAAGCAGCCTTATTAGGCGGAGCAGCCGGGGCATTTGTCAATGAAAAGATGCTTGACCTCAAGATGGACTATGATAATCTCATGGCAAATGGCGCAGTATTAGGTTCCGGAGCGATCATGGTAATGGATGAAGATGATTGCCTCTTTGACATTCTCAAGAACCAGATGGAATTTTTCTGTCATGAATCCTGCGGACAGTGCTTGCCCTGCCGGGTAGGGAATGCAGCGATATTAAAATTACTCAAGAATATTGAGAAGAAGAAGAATTTAACCGGGAAAGAATGGGATGTAATTATACAGACCGCCAAGACAATGAAGGAGACTTCACTATGTGCGTTGGGTCAATCCCCGATTCTCCCGATTTCATCGCTGTTGAAAAATTTTGAAAAAGAAATTAAGAAGGAGGCGAAATAATATGGGTAATTTAGTAAAAGTAAAAGTTGACGGAAAGGAAATTGAGCTTGAGCAGGGGCAGAATTTACTTGCAGAGCTTCGTCGAGTCGGGTATGATGTTCCGGGACTTTGTTATTATGAGAAAGTAAGTCCAACCGGATCATGCCGTCTTTGTATCTTTAAGAAAAAAGGCGCCCCGAAATTTGAAACATCCTGTACAACGGTTGTAACGGATGGATTAGACATAGATCTTTTTACAGATGAAGTTGAGGAGTACAGGAAGGGTGTTTTAAATTTAATCTTAGCTGACCACAAGCATGACTGTATGACCTGTGAAAAGAGCGGGGACTGTGAACTTGAAGCTCTTGCTTACAGATATCATATAGATCTTAACGCAGAGATTTATCCGAATATTTATGATAAGACATTACCTATAGAGGATTCATCTCCTGCATTTATTTATGATCCCCAGAAATGTATTAAATGTTACCGTTGTGTAAAAGCCTGCGAAGAGATTCAGGTAAAAGGTATTATTGACATGGCGTACCGCGGGAATAAAGAATTCATCTGGGCCGGTACTACCGGGAAATGGGCTGATTCTGACTGTGATGCCTGCGGCGAATGTATCCAGGCCTGTCCTGTCGGGGCATTAACTCCCAAGCAGTGTATAGGGAAGGGCCGGAACTGGGAATTGAAGAGCGGTATAACCACCTGTGAATACTGCGGAGTAGGCTGTCAGATTGAGGTATTTACCAAAAATAATGAAATAGTAAAAGTGAAAGGTATAGATGCTCCTGCGAATGAAGGAAGGTTATGTGTTAAGGGCAGGTTTGGCCACGAATATATTCATTATCCGGAAAGACTTACGGTTCCTTTAATTAAGGAAAACGGAAAATTCAAGGAAGCGTCTTGGGACGAGGCATTGGATTTAGTAGCAAAGAAATTTAAAGAATTGAAGGAGAAATACGGTCCGGATAAAATTGCAGGTCTTTCCTCTGCAAGATGTTCCAATGAGGAAAACTTCATATTCCAGAAATTTATCCGCGCTGTTTTCGGATCAAATAATGTTGACCATTGCGCCCGTTTATGCCATGCATCTACTGTTGCCGGTCTTGCAAAAGCTTTTGGTTCCGGTGCAATGACAAATACCAATGCAGGGATGTCTGATTCAGACTGTATCTTTGTTATAGGATCAAATACCACAGAGACACATCCGGTAATTTCTACATTCATAAAAAATGCAGTCAAGAAAGGCGCAGTTTTGATAGTTGCCGATCCTCGGAAGATAGACCTGACGAAGTTAGCCAAGGTTCATCTTCAGCAGAGGAACGGATCGGATGTAGCCTTAGTAAACGGTTTGATGCA
>JAQVHJ010000361.1 GCA_028696285.1 bacterium | reverse complement strand
GTTAAATAATTTCCAGTATCACACGGAAATTCCTGCAGAATTTTCTGAGATGCAGATAGGTCCTGAAAACGTAAAATTACGACAGACTTCTTTCTATATGAATCCGAAACATGGCCGTGCTTCTCATAATTTCTATTTAAGTATTCTGGTTGAGACAGGAATTATGGGCTTAATCTCAATTTTAATTATGCTCATTTCTGTTTTTATTTTCCTGATTAAAATAATTATTTCCCGGGAAGATTACGGTAATTTTAAATTTAGGAGTTATGCAAAAGCAATTCTGGCCGGATTTCTTTCGTATCTGATTTACAATATATTTCATGAGTTGGGAATAGTTGAAATCAGGTTTTGGATTCTATTAATATTAATTTCCTCGCTTTATTTAATTTGGAAAAAAAGAAGATTTAATCCGGAGATACAATGTCAAACTTAGCTTTTATAAATTTCTCAGGAAAGATTACCGGTCCTTCAAATACCTTATACCAATTAGTCCTGGGGAGTAACATACCGGAGAATAATATAATTGTAATACTTCCTGAAAAGGGAGAATTCTATAATAGATTAAAAAATGACAGAATAAAAGTCAGAATAGTTAAATATCCTGTATTACAAAGGCCGAGGAAAATAAAAGAGGTTTATGATTTCTTTGTATTAGGATTTTACTCAATTATCAGGACAATCTCTATATTAAAATGCGAAAAAGCAGAGTTAGTCCATTTAAACACGATTTTACTGTTATATGCTGCTGTTGCTTCGAGAATATGCGGGACTAAAGTTATCACACATGTCCATGAACAGCTTAAAGAAAACCTGATTTCGAACATTTACCTGAAAATAATCGGGAGATTAAGTGATAAAATAATCGGGGTGTCTTCATTTATTTTAAAATCGTTCAATCAGCTCGGTTTTAAATTCAAAACAAGAGTTATCTACAACGGGATAAAGGGTTTCAAAGTATCTTTGAAAAATGATGCAACTCATACAATCGGAATGATTTCATTTCTAATTCCATGGAAGGGGATCAAGGTATTTCTAAAGGCAGCAGAGTTGATATTACAGGAGCATACAGGAAGGTACAAGTTCATTTTTGCAGGTGATATTCCAAATAATGATTTTACAGGTTATAAAGATAGGATTCAAAATTTTAAAAATGGAATAAAATACAATGAGTATATTGAATTCTCAGGATTTAAGAAGGATATATTTGAAGTGTTAAAACAGTTAGATCTATTAGTAGTCCCCTCGATTTATCCTGATCCTGCGCCATTAGTGATTTTGGAAAGCTACTCTTGCGGAGTACCTGTATTTGGTTCGGATATTGGAGGGATACCCGAGTTGATTAATAATAAGAAGATGTTATTCACCCCGGGTGATTACAGGGAACTTTCAAAAAAAATCATTAGTTATTTTGACCAAGGGAACGATCGGATTACTGAATCTCAATCTGTACATGAATATTTCAAGAATAATTTTTCTTCAGAAATTTATATTGATAAATTTAAAAGTGAGTACAAGGCATTGTTAAATGAAGAGTAGATTGATAGTCGGCATTGTAAACTACAAATGTGAAAAATACATTAAACAACTTTTAGAATCCCTTGAACATCAGAGTTACAGTGATTTTCAGGTTTTAGTAATAGATAACAACAAGGTTGACAAAATATCTTCACTTTTAACCTCTTCAATTCTATCTTTAAAATATATTCACAATACAGAGAACACCGGCTTCGGCGCAGCGCACAATATAGGAATTAAATATGCTTTCGAAAATACTGCGGAATATTATTGCGCGCTTAATCCAGATATGGTTTTAGATAAGAATTATCTCCGCACAATAATAGAGTTCCTTGACTCAAATAAAGAATATTGTTCTGTAAACTCAAGGATATACCGTTTGCGGAACGGGGAGAAAACTCATACAATTGATGTTACCGGCGGTTTTATTAGAAGAAGGTTTGCGTACTTAAATTCATTTATAACAGAAGTTTCTCATGATCAATTTTCAATAGCAGGAACATCTCCTGTTTTCAGGTTATCAGCTTTAAAAGATATTTCAAAGAGCAATGAGTATTTTGATCCTGATTATTTTCTTTATTTTGAAGACATAGATATTTCATGGCGTTTAAATCATAAGAGCTGGAAGGTTCGCTATCTTCCTGAAGCTATTGCCTGGCATGAGAAAGGGGGATCTACAGATGGCAAGGATTCATTCTTCTCAAAGAATAAGAAGCTGAAAGGTGAACTTTTGAAAAATAGAAATATTACAATGCTCAAAAATCTTCCCGGTTCTTATTTCTTGAGATTGCTCCCGTCACTTTTAATTACAGAAGCAGGAATATTTCTATACTTTTCCTTTATCAGGCCACTTGAGTTTTCAAGTTATTTATGTTCTTGGTTAAATGTATTTAAAAAATTAAAAGAAGTATTAGATAAAAGAAGGAAGATTATTACGACATCAAGATTAACAGAAACTCATGAATTTAAATTTATTTTCAGGGATTTTTAGAATGATGAAGAAGATCAAGTTAATGTTTATTATCACCTTAGCGACATTTGGCGGAACGCAGATAGGCGGCGCTCAAATTCATCTGTTAAATTTAATCAGACATATTAACAAGGACGAGTTTGAGATATATTTAATTGCCGGTAATTCCGGTATTCTAACGGAGGAGACAGAGAAACTCGGAGTCAGGAATATTATCATAGAAGATATGAAAAATCCCGTTAAACCGATAAAAGATTACAAGGCCTACCGGAGAATTAAGAGGGAAATTCATTTGATAAAACCGGATATTGTTCATACGCATTCATCAAAAGCAGGATTTTTAGGGAGAGTTGCAGCGTATAATGAAAATGTCCCTTTAATAATACATACCGTTCAGGGATTTGCTTTTCCAAGAGTGAAAGGAATGAAAAGAATTATTTACCGCCTTGGGGAGAAGCTTGCCGGGCAAAAGAATGACCTTTTAATTTGTGTCAGCAACCAGGAGAGACGTTTTGCACTTGAGAATAAAATTACTCTTACCCCTGATGTTATCCGTGTGATTGGGAATGGATTTAATGATAGTATTGACTGGGAAAGTTTTAGAAGGATACGATTATCTGAACGTTTTACTATCCCTGAAGGTAAGAAGGTAATTGGCTTTATTGCCAGACTGGACAGGGATAAAAATCCAATGGAATATTTAAAAGGGATAAAATTCATTCATGACAGTAAGAAAGGAGA
>JAQVHJ010000360.1 GCA_028696285.1 bacterium | reverse complement strand
CAGCAGGGTTCCAGAATAGCGCGGTAGAGTCTTCGCACAGGGCGCTGTATGCATTTCCCAATCCGGTTGCTCTTGCGCTGACAGGAAGTTTAACGAACTGAAAAGCTGTTGTTCCCAGGTGGAATTGTGTAGCCATTCTGGCCTGAGCGGAACCAAGGAGCAGCAGCGTGAATATAAATATAAAAATCGAAATTTTACGCATTATCAAACCCTCCATTTATTATAAATTACTGTATTATTACAAATTTACCTTTCTGCGTACCCTGATCTGATTCCACTACCCAGAAATAAACACCCGGCGCAACTAACTGGTCGTTTTCATTTCTTAAATCCCATGTTTCATCACCGGATCCGTCATTATGGTAAAGACTTAAGATATAATCACCGCTCATTGTGTAAATTTTGATCGTGCAATTTGCAGGTAAATGAACGAATTGAACACCGGTAACAAAACCTGTCGGGCTTGAAACAACATACGGATTCGGAACAACCTTAACATTGCTGGGAGAAGAAGCTGCTTTCCATTTAAGAATAACACTCTGAACATTAGCGGTAGGGTTGGTCACTGCTTTTGCCTTGTCATATGCAACAACGCTGTAATAATATCTAAATCCGTTATATAACCCGGGATCATCGTCAGTGAAATGGGCATAGTATGATTGAGTCCAATATCTCGCATCGAGATCCGGGTCAGGGATTGTACCCCAGGTATTATAAACATATGTAGAAGTCATCTCGGAGATCAAGTGCCAAGCACCGTCATTCAGTTCTCCTGACCCTGACATGTTTCTGTACAGGAGATAGCCGTCCCAGTCTTTAAGCCCGGTATTCGGGTCTATAGACGATTCAGCTGACCGGTTAAATGTTGAATCAGGATATTCCGTGTAATCTTTTGTACCGTCGTTATTTACTTTGGGATTGACACTTCTATTTCTTGTCCAATTGATCGTAACCTTTCTGTCACCCGGAACAAGCGTAATGTACGGTGCATCGGGCGGCGGGTTAGGCGGTTTCCAACCGGCTTCATAAGTTTCTGTAAGAACGCTGTTGTTTCCTTCCCATTGTCCCACACTTGGCCCGAATATGAAAGCCCAGTCAACCTCAACTTCTTCGCCGGGTTCAAGAACAAATGGCCCGACAATGTAGTTGGTTCTGTAATCGTCGGGGTTTAATCTTGTATTGAAAATCTGAGGTTCCCAAAGATACTTAAACTCGTCTTCAGCCTTATTAACATCCATTATTTCCCAGAAAGGATCATTCCAACTTGTTGTATACATTGACCATGGGGCAGTGTTAATAAATCTAAATCCCCCGGATAATCCGGAATCTACATTATATGTCATACCTGCCCAGGTATCTTCATAATATACAGCCGCATCCCTGCCGAATGTATTAGCATCGATATCCCAGTCCATGTTGAAATATACCCAGAATGGCGCAGAGGTTTTATTACCGTAGTTATAGAAAGTCCAGATATGCGCCTGGAAATCGTCAACATTGGGATAGTTCCAGTTCAATGCTCTCCATGTACAGCCGACAAAAAGCTTATACTTAGCGGTTGCTGGAAAATCTGAGAATCCGGTTAGGACATCCATCTGGCTGATACTGTCAACGGCTGCGAGGTAATATATATCTTCCCAACCGTCGATATCCCCGCCCTGGTCGTAGCAATATTGCCAAACGCTTCCGTTCATAACCTTATCATTTCCGTAGATGAATTCACCGAAGTAGAGGATCTCTTTTGTCGGATCCAAATTCCAGGTATCCCACCAGGTCCAGAAGTTGTCCCAGTCTTTTGGATACATCTGAGGCCAAGGTCCCCAATAAGCAGCCATACCTTGTCCGGGCCAGATTCCGACGTTCATATATGTCCAGATATAATTCCCGAATGTTGAAAGGTCAATTATCCAGGCTTTACTGTCCTGGATAGGAGCTTGAAATTTCTTCTCAACAACAGGGTTATATTTTGGTGAACTTTTGGCTAATGCCATGCTGAAGAATAAAAGGAATATCAAGGAAAATACCATGAATTTCCGTAGTGTTTTTAGAGTCATCTTTCGGTAACCTCCTTACATTTTTTTCTATTATAACATAATAACCTAAAATAAGTCAAGTAAAAAATTACTTTATTTAAATATCAAGTATTTCCACATCAGATTTAACTGTGTCAATGATCCCGATACTGAATCGTTTCCGTAGCCAACCCCCGGCTTCACCGGGATTACAGATAAGAGTTTTCTCTGTTTTCCTTATATCGATGTCATGAGTATGCCCGTATAGTATAATGTTAAACTTTCCGGATTCAATGAACTCGTCAAGGAAATCCGGTTCATGCATAACAAGAATATTTAGATTATTAAATTGAAACTTATGCGGTGACGGATAAATCTCTGCAATCCCTGCATACCTTTTCAGCAAGTAATTTTTATCCCCGTCATTATTTCCGAACACACCGAATAACCGGCATTCGAGGTCCTTGAAATAATCGCTTGTGATCGGCGATATCCAGTCTCCGCAGTGAAAGACAGCTTCAACTTTATATTCATTGAAGATCTTTACAGCTTGCGCGATCTTATCCATGTTTTCGTGTGTATCTGAAATTACGCCGAGTAACAAATCTCTATCCTTGAGTTTTGCAGTTAGTTCGATTTAACACTGAACTTAATAGAAGAATTACCCTTCTTTTTTGTCAGTTTAACATTTTGTGTATCGGAAAAATCAGATTTATACTTTACCCTGATTGAAACTTCCTTGTCTAATGGGAGATAGATTTTACTGTTTGTCTTAATCTCTGTATTTTTATTGTCAACATATATCAATGACCCTTGCGGAGAGGATATTATATATACCTCGCCTTTATTAGGTCCGTCCTTGAGATATTCATTCACTGCAACCGGCGGAGGTGTTGGGATTGGAGGAGGAGTCGGTGTCGGATTTGGTGTTGGATTCGGATTGGGTCCGACAACATTTTGCTTATTAAGGAGATTGAGGTTAAACGGGTCAAGAACAACAACCAATACTCCCGCAGCAATTACAACTGCAATAAATATCAAACCGAGTACCAAAAATACAGGGAACTTGGACTTCTTTTTAACAGGTATTTTCTGGACTTGAGGCTGGCTTGGAACGGATGCGACCTTGATTTTGGGAGCAACACTCCGTTTCGCAATCTCTTCCCGCTGTTTCTGGAGTTCCCGGATCTTTTCCTTGATATCTTCATTTTCAGGATCGA
>JAQVHJ010000359.1 GCA_028696285.1 bacterium | reverse complement strand
CAGCTCAGGCAATCCTCACTGCAAAGGGCGGTATGACAAGTCATGCTGCATTAGTTGCAAGAGGCTGGGGAAAATGCTGTATAGTCGGCTGCAGCGACATTCACATTGATACCGCTTCCAAGACAGTTACAGTTAAAGGAAAGGTTTTAAAGGAAGGTGACTGGATTTCATTGAACGGGACTAAAGGAAATGTATATGAAGGCAAATTAAACCTTCTTCCTTCAGATCCTGAAAAGAATAAATGGTACAAGGTATTGATGACATGGGCTGACCAGATCAGGCAGTTAGGTGTAAGGACCAATGCAGATAGACCTGAAGATGCAAGCCAGGCGAGAAAGTTCGGCGCGGAAGGTATTGGCCTGACAAGAACAGAGCACATGTTCTTCGATCCCGAAAGAATCCTTGCTATGCGCGAGATGATCGTTGCCGAGAATTATGAAGACAGAAGAAAAGCGGTCATGAAACTTTTACCGTTCCAGAAAAAGGATTTCATGGGAATTTTAAAGGCAATGGAAGGGCTTCCGGTCACTATCCGCTTGCTTGATCCCCCGCTCCATGAATTTGTCAATCTTGACGATGAACAGATCAAGGAATTATCCGGAATTTTACATGTTCCTGCGGGAAAATTAAAAGCCAGAATCCAGCAGCTTCATGAATTGAACCCGATGCTCGGTCACCGCGGATGCAGACTCGGAATTACATATCCCGAAGTTTCAGAGATGCAGGCACGCGCTATTTTGGAAGCAACTGCAGAACTGACAAAAAAGAAGGTTAAAGTATTTCCTGAGATCATGATCCCGCTAATAGGAACTGTCGAGGAATTCAAGCATCAGAGAGATGTTGTTCTCCAGGCAGCTGCGGAAGTTGAGAAGAAATATAAAATAAAATTAAAATACTCAATCGGAACAATGATAGAGATACCAAGAGCTTGTATAGTTGCCGATAAAGTTGCAGAGCATGCAGAGTTCTTCTCATTCGGGACAAATGACCTGACCCAGACCACGTTCGGATTCTCAAGAGATGATATAGGGTCGTTCCTGCCGACATATCTTGAACAAAAGATATTAAAGGCGGACCCGTTCCAGACAATAGATATTAATGGTGTAGGACAATTAGTTGAGATGGGAGTAAAGCGCGGCAGAGCATCCAATCCGAAATTGAAGATTGGTATCTGCGGTGAGCATGGCGGGGAACCTAATTCAGTTGAGTTCTGTCACGTTACAGGATTAAATTATGTTTCTTGTTCTCCGTTCAGAGTTCCTATCGCAAGGTTAGCCGCGGCGCATGCGGCGATTAAATTCCCGAGAAAGGAAAAAACAGCAAAAGCACCTGCAAAAAAGAAAAGTAAATAATTCATAATGAATATTATTGTTTCTTCACACGGCGGATTCTGTTACGGGGTCCGCCGTGCTTATAATATGGTGAAGGATGTCCTGAAAAAGAAGAAGAAGGAGATTTATATCATCGGTGAATTAATCCACAACTCTTTTGTCGTGAAGGAACTCGATGAGCTGGGAATCATTAGGATTAACGATCTTGATGAGATTAAGAATTTCAACAGTGTTCTAATTATTCGTTCTCACGGCATGCCATTCGAGTTAATTGAAAAGGCAAACTCGAAGGGGATGGATATTGTAGATACTACCTGTCCTTTTGTTAAGAAGGCGCAGGCTTATGCAAAAAAATTAATTGATGAAGGATACTTCCTGATCATAATCGGGGATAAAGGACATGAAGAAGTAGAAGGGATTCACAGCGCTTCCGGGTATAAAGGAATTATCCTTGACAATCACTTTGAATTTGATTTTTCAGTTTTTCATAAGCATAAGAAGATCGGGGTTGTATTCCAAACAACTCAGAATCTTCGGGATATAGGGAGCATAATCCCGGAAATATTCAAGAACTTTGAATGTGAAGAGCTGCGCGTTTTTAATACTATCTGTGATACGACATCGAATCGTCAGGAAGATGCGAAAACGATTGGATCCCAGGTTGATATCATGCTGGTTGTCGGAGGAAAGAATTCTGCAAACACAATCAGACTTTACGATATATGTAAAGCTGCCGGGGTTAAAACATACCACATTCAATCAGCAGAAGATTTAGAGAAAAAGATGTTCAAGAATGTGACCTCAGTCGGAATTTCCGCAGGGGCTTCAACACCCGATTTCATAATTGCAGATATAATAAATAAATTAAAAGGGATAGAGAAAGAATGAAGGTTACACTGATTCACATAACAGAGAACGCAGAGAGGATAATTGAGGAAGCCGGCAGGACCGCTTACAAATCTTTCTCTAAGATCACGGCAGATTCTTCTGCAAAATTTGTCAAGATGCTTGTTAAGCTCGGACATCATTCTGTCCTGGAACACGCCGTTGCTTCATTCAGGATTCAGGGGGTATCCCGCGCCTTAACACATCAGCTGGTACGGCATCGCCTCGCATCGTTCACTCAAAAGTCCCAAAGGTATGTGTCCGAAAAAAATTTTGAATATGTAATCCCCCCGAAAATAAAAGCAAATCCGGAAGCTTTGAAGATATTCGAAGAAACCATGGAGAAGGTTAGGAAGGGTTATGAGGAATTGGCCTCTCTCGACATTCCGAAGGAAGATGCAAGATTTATTATACCTAACGCGGTTTTCACGGAGATTGTAATTACGGCGAATCTCCGGGAATTCCGGCATATATTTGAATTGAGATGCAAGGGTGACGCACAGTGGGAGATTCGGGAAGCTGCACTGGAAATGCTGAAGATATTAAAAAAGCATGCACCTAATGTATTTGCCGACTTTATAATTGACGAACAGAAAAAGAATGCCGAGCGACTGAAAACGAATGAAAAATAATTCATATGTAATTTTCATGATATGTTTTTTTCTCATGTTTTTCAAGTTAATATCTGCTTCACAGGAGATTTCACTTGCAGATATTTACAAGCTTACCTTCGAAAAGGATTCGTTCCAGTCAATTTCGAAATCAACGATTGATATCGAAAAGAATAAAATAATGCAGACAGTAGGTTTGTACAAACCCCAGCTCAAGCTTGAGCATCTCACCAGTAAACGCGGTGGGGATTATGAATTTGAGCCGGTGGTCAGGTACGGAAATTTTGAAGTCCCGGTTGACATTAATATCTTCAGGACCTATGAGACTAAATTAGTTTTAAATCAGCTTCTTTACGACCACAACCGGATCAAGTATACGAGGAAAATAGGTGAGACAGAAATTTA
>JAQVHJ010000358.1 GCA_028696285.1 bacterium | reverse complement strand
TTATTGTCTAATTGGGATTATGATGTCTCCATAATAATATCAGGTTCTCGTTATTGGTCAGAAGTTCGAATTGACTTTGAAAAAAAGAACGGGGAGAGAAAGAGTATCTTCGGTAATCTTGACAATACATACGGGATAATTTACTGGAGGTCCGAGAAAAATAACAGCAAAAGCAATCAAGATGACACTGAATTGAATGAATTAAATGAACTCATCCATTCAAAATCAGAGATCAGAAAAATTACTAAACTTCAAATGAAATCAAATGCCCAAATGCGGTTTAATGAAGCAATAGTTTCTCTAATAACTAAATAACAAGGAGGTTTTTAAATGGGAACAAAAGGAAGAGCAATTGTAAATCTGAACGTGGACGACCTTTTAAAGGAATTGAACAAGGCTCTTGCGGATGAATGGCTTGCCTATTACCAGTATTGGATCGGGGCTAAGGTTGTTGTCGGGCCTATGAAACAATCTGCAATGGATGAACTTCTCCAGCATGCAGCAGACGAATTAAGACATGCCGAAATGATTTCGGGAAGAATTATTCAACTCGGCGGGACTCCTATATTAAGCCCGTTCGATTGGGAAAAACTCTCCGGCTGCGGATATCTTAAACCCGAGGACCCTTATGTCAGAAAAGTCATTGAGCAGGGAATTAAAGGCGAACAGTGCGCAATTGATGTCTATTCAAAACTTCTCAATATAGTTAAAGACAAGGATATCGTCTCTTATAATCTAATCCTGACAATTCTTCAGGATGAGATAGAGCATGAAGAAGATTTCCAGGCTCTGATCGAAGATATCAATCAAATGATGGAAAGGGAGAAGAAATAGGGTAAATTTACTCTTTAGAAAGATAAAATAGAATAATATCGCCTTTTTCCACTTATTTTCAGGGAAATATCTTGACAAATTTGATATAATATGATAAAATTATAAAAAAGGCGTTATAGAATGAAAAAGAAATTTGAAGAATTTTTAGATTTAATTGAAACAGCCCCCGAAAAGTACGATGAGATAGAAAATGAAGTTTGGAAAAAATTCGGGGTAAGTAAAGTCATTTTAATTAGTGACTCGACAAACTTCACACAGAAAACCAGGGAATTTGGAATCCTCCACTTTCTCTATCAATACAATAAAGTAATTTCAATTGTTGAACCTATTGCAAAAAAGAATCACGGAAAGATTCTTAAATGTTCTGCAGATAATATTTTAATGACTTTTGATGATATCAAGGATGCAGCCAACTGTTCCATTGAGATTCAGAAAAAAATCAACTCTTTCAGTTCCGATTTGCCAAAGAAGGACAAGTTCGGACTCTGCATAGGAATAGCCAATGGCAAGGTACTCAGTTTCAATAACGATGTTTACGGGGATGCAGTAAATATTGCATATAAATTGGGAGAAGACCTTGCAAAAGACGGGGAGATCCTTGTTGAAGAGCAGATCTATGAACACTTGAAAACGTTCCTCGGATACAAGTTCAGTAAAAAGATCCGGAAAAAAGTCAGTAATGTAGACATTAATTATTTCAAGGTCAGATATTAGTAAATGGCCAAAAGACCTTTCATCGCCATAATTACAGGAAACATTTCTTGGTGCAACAATGAACTTTACCGAATATTAACTGCACGCGGCATTGAAGTTCAGCTATTCGACCTGTTTAATAAGCGTGTGCGTTTTTATGATATTTATCATAATTCAAATTTCTTAATTAATCGGGTATTTCCCAACGAATTGATCCCGGAATATTACTCTCTGGTAAAAGAGATCTCTTCCCTCCTCGATATTTTTCATCAATTAAATTTTGATGTTATGAATCCGCCTTCTTCTTATTTCTTTGATATAAGTAAGATTCGTACATTCCTTCAGCTTATGAAATTCAAGGTTCCTGTTCCAAGGTTTAGAATATTTGAAAATGAAGACTCATTTTCTGATATTGCATTCCCAATAATAATTAAACCTAATTGCTCAGGCAAAGGTTATCTTTCATACATTACAGAGAATAAAAAAGATGCTCTTCATTTTGTTGAGAATAACATAAATAAACTTCAGGCGGATAATTTCTTTATCATTCAGGAATTTGTTCAAACGGAGGAGCCGAAGATCATACGGGTAGAAAACTTCGGTGACTTTATTTCAATCCTTAATATTACTCCGCCTTTTGAAAAAGAAAAGGATTCCTCCGCAGCTGTATTGAAGGAGTACCCGAATGAATTGACCGAGATTGCCCAGAGAACATTCAATGCAACCAATATCTCTCTTGGAAGCGTTGATATTATTCAAGGGAAGGACGGTCAGTTTTTTGTCCTTGATATCAATGCAACTTCACGGTTCGAACAGAAAGATTCTGCAGTTTTCAACTTCAATCCGCTTGAAATGTATGCTGATTATATCATTAAATTCTTTCAAAGCAAACTAAAAAATAAATAATGATCGTAGTAAGGAATTTAACATTCCGCTTCAGAAAAAAAATTATTTTTAATAATATCAATTTCAATGTTAAGAAAGGTGAATTTTTTGGAATCACCGGCATAAACGGTTCCGGGAAGACAACCCTTATTAGAATTATCTTAGGATTAATCGATAACTATTCCGGAGATATCTCTATTTCAGGAAACCCAAAGATAAATTATCAGCCGGAAAATATCAATAAGAAACTTTCCATTACAGGTTTGGAATATCTCAGGGAATACTTCAGGATATACGGGATTGAATCATCTGCAGAAAATCAAAACCTGAAATTTGCAATTGAGTTGGCAGGACTGGGAGAAGAAATATTTAAACAGTTAAATCACCTTTCTAAAGGAAATCTACAACGTCTAAGCTTTGCACGAACTTTCCTAAATGACCCGGACCTTATCTTTTTAGACGAACCCTTCAGTAATATTGATCCCGAAGCAAGAGATTCCCTCATTAATAAACTGCTTGAGTTTAAAGGAAGTAAGACAATTATTATATCATCACACAGGAATGATGAAATTATAAGACTTTGTGACAGAGTCGGGACTGTAAGTAACGGAGAATTAAGGATAGAATCAAACCATGAAGGATAATTTTAAACAAATAAAAATAATTTTGGCAAGGGAATTCAGCATCAGCCGACGAAATATTTTGTTTATGTCAATCTTAGCTGCGTTCTTGATCTTGGCCGGGTATATTTTTAACAGTATAAATATTCTTTTTCGTAGAGTAGAATTATTTATATTCATTAAAGAGATGGCCGGGTTGGGAATC
>JAQVHJ010000357.1 GCA_028696285.1 bacterium | reverse complement strand
CTGAGAATACCATCTCATAGAATCTACTTATTCACCTTTAATAAGCAGGGGAAATTATACAGTAACCATGTTATGGTTGAAGCACTTATAGATAATAACTGGATTCTTGTTGATCCAATGTACAAAATGATATTTTTTGATCCTGAATCGTGTAAATTCTATAATTCATCAGTGAAAGACCCTGAACTATACCGGAAAATAGTCGATACCTTCCCGGGGATATCCTTGAACAGGTGCAATGCCCCGAATGTTTTCATCTATTCATATCCAATTGACTATGATAATTTTAGTAATAACTCTCTTGTTCATTGGCAAAAATTCCCTGCAGGAAAGTCTATTCATTATTTGTTTCGAATATTTTTCCCTAAACGCGAAGATGACATCTCAATGCCTTTGGTATTTGAAAGGCCGTATCTTTTAAAAATAATTTTTTATTTTGTACTTTTTTTGATTTTATCTGCAGTATATTTAGAATTATTGAGCAGGGAAAAGAAGGTGTTTTAGTTATTTTTGAATTTCTTCTAACTCTGCCTGGAAGTATAAATAAATTTCTTTTGTTCGGGTAATTGCCTCAATAAGAAAATCAAGCTGCTCTTCTGTCTCAAGAATAAATTTAATATCTTCGGTTTTCCCGAAAGGCGAGAGGAGCTCCGAAAGATTTTCTAAAAGACTTCCCAGATTTTTCAGTTTAGGATGTGGTGATTCAATAAAATATCTCCCGGCGGCTTTCGCATTATTTGCGATTATTGAACAGAACCTGGCAGTATTGTCCGGTTGAATATTTTTATTCTTTGCATCAAGGTCTTCCATCCAGATTTGAAAGAACTCAACACCGTACATATACCCGTTTGAAAATACCGGTCCGGAAAATCCTAGGTATTTCAAGGCATTCTTACCAATCTTTTTTATCATGTCATTGTAAGAGATTTGAAAGGATGAAAGTTCCGGACAGATTACCTGCTCAGGCGAACTAATTCTACTGGTTTTTATCTGGCCGTTATAATCCATTACCTGCCCCTCAATAATATCTTCAGCAATGAAATCTTCCGCATAACCCCAGACCGGAGTTCTAATATTCTTCCATTTTCCATAAACCAGGACAGGCGAATCAAATTTATAGGGATAACGTGAAACATGAGGGAAGTTATTATTGAGAAGAGTGATCCCTGTGCTGATAGAAAGGAATTCAAGGATATCATTCGGCATTGTCTCAACCATCCAGTAATCTGCGTCATGGTCAATTGAATAATTCAGGTTAAAAGCAAGATTAGAAAGACAAATTAAAAAGTCATCATTAATATGAATTCCGAATTTTCTTAATGCGAATCTTAAGAAATAGATAAAAGGTGAGGTTCCGATTATTTCAGATACATGATCATTTGAAAAGTTTGTCATAACTCTTTGGAGCTCCATTTAATGAATAATCAATTATCTCAGCTTCAAATGATCCTACAATAACCTTACTGTTAAGTTTAAGGGGGATATGCCTTTGATCTTTGGTCATCCAGATCTTTAATTCTCCCTGAGCTCTGAATATTCCACTTTCATATTTTAACTTAGGGGTTACTAAATATGTATCAAACTTCCCGATCTCTGAATTGATCGAGCCGCCTTCCTGAACCTCTACTTCTAATTTATAATTTTTTGTTCCGGCTGTCGTGTCTATCTCAATGACCTTACCCGGCTGAAGATTCTGGGTACGGACATAATATAATGCGGCAACGACATCGGCGGCATTGGGTGCAATACCAAACTCTGTATCTTCATACTTTCCTGTCAGAGTATCTATATTATAATATGTTTCGCGATACTTCTCACGGTCGCCTTCTTTCGAATTTTCAATATATTTTAACGAAGCAAAACTATTCACTTCAAAAAAGCTTTCATATTTATTCCGTACTTTGTAGGTAAAATCAAAGAATTTTGATGTCCTTGCTTCTGAAACACAGTGATAAACCTTATACCCGCGGAGATCCATAACCTCCGGGATTGTCATTGTTGAATAACCGGCTTTTATCGGACCGTATTTTATTTCATAAATGATATATTCACCCTCTTTAAACGCTGAATTCTGAACCTTCTTAAGCTTAATCTCATCATTTTTTAAAAAGAGTTTCCCGACTACAGGGCCAAAAGATCTCTCACTCAAGTAGAAAAGGTCTTTATTGTTAAAGGTTAATCCAGCGATTCTTAACGGATATTCAAAACTTTCTGAACGAATTGAAATTACAAAATTGTCAAACTTAATATTTGCAGTAATAAAGGTCTCTCCCTTCTTATCTTCAGAAACATTATATGTATTTAAATCTATTCCTTTAATCCTTTCTAAATACTCTTTTAAAGATGTTACCCGGTCTCGCCATTGTCCCCAATGCCCGTCATACAGGACATCTTTGAAATAGGTCTGGAATTCAATTGAATATCTCAGCAGGTGAGGGTTATTAGCTTTAAGCGCTTCACAAAAAACAATACCCGACCTGGAAAGTGTCTTGCCAAACGGGTCCCTTAAGGTTTTATCATATTCCTGATCCCAGAATCCGATCTCTTTCTTTTCCCAAATTTTTAGAATGTTGTAAATCCCTTTTTTGAATTGCTTTTCCTGTTCCTGATTAAGCAGTGATAAAGCGTAATGATATGCATAATCAAAATTATCAGGATCGGAATCCATTAGTGATTTGAATTCAGTTTCCGCTTCAGTATATTTCTTCTCTTTAAGTAACCGAAGTCCGGAAGAATAATCAGCTGTTACGGAGATTGATAGGAATACAATTAAAATTAAAAGTACTGATGAAATTTTTTTCATTTTTTTACCCATTCCATTATTTGATTCCAAAAAAAGAATTTGGTGCAGATTATTAAATATAATATTATTATGGTTGAAAGAGTGCTTCTTTCAGATTTAAAAGCTTTCTTGAAATTATATGAACCTTCGTTAGATTTGTTTTTGCTGAATCTCGGGAAAAATCTCGGAACATCCTTTTTATAATCCAGATATTCATTACCGAACTTCTTCTCCAGAAGATCTTCTTCCCAGAGTACAATAGGAATATATTGAATCCAGAACATTAACAGGTAAACCAAGAGAAACCACCAAATACCCGAAAGGAAACTCAAGCCGAGTGATAACAGGAAGTTCCCGTCGTAAAGGGGATTCCGAACCTTACTGAAAGGACCGGAAGTTACAAGGTTATCTACGGAACCTTTTCTGGTTCTTGAAATTCCCCCTATATATGCAACTGAG
>JAQVHJ010000356.1 GCA_028696285.1 bacterium | reverse complement strand
AAGCAGTTTTTTATGCTGGGATGTTGCAATTAAAATGGTTTCAAATTTCGGATCGTTTTCAAACTGTTTAATAGTAGATACCATTTTAATGGCATCTGGGCGTGTTCCTATGATAAATATTATTTTCTTCTTCATGAATATAATTAAACTCGCTCTCTCCAGTAATTGAGGATATCAACAAGTGTCTTTTCAAAGGGTATTTCAGGTTTCCACCCGATCGCCTTCTGCAGTTTCTTATAACTCCCGTAATAGACCTGAATATCCGAAGGGCGCATCTTCTCTTTATCCTGAACTACTTTTATCTTCTCTTTACTCAATTTCAGAAGCGCTTTCAGAGCATCTTCAATCTTGACCGGTATTCCCGAACATATATTGAATATCCCTGAATCCAATTCAGATTCTGCAAGCATTCGGTAACCATTAATGATATCCCTTACATCCGTAAAATCACGCGAAGGTGATAAATCTCCAACCTTAATCTCATTCGGCTGCAATTTCTTCTCTATCATTGCTATCTGTTTTGCAAAGGATGATATTGCAAAATCCGCTGATTGCCCCGGGCCTATATGATTGAACGGGCGGATAATAATAATCTTCAACCCGAATTTTCTGATATAGAAATCGCAGAGTTCCTCCCCCATCCTTTTTGAAAGTCCGTAAAAATTATCCGGGTCATACGGCGTCTTCTCAGTAATGGGATATTTCCCGTCACCTTTCCCGTAAACATTACAGGATGAGATGAAAATCATTTTTGTCTTAGGAGACTGGTTCTTCAATGATTCAAGAACAGAAATAGTCCCGTTTAAATTTATTTTATATGTAGTTCCCGGATCCTTCCATGAGAAAGGGACATATGAAATAGCTGCCAAGTGAACCAGGTAATCCGGTTTAAATTCAGAGATTACCTTTTGAACTTTATCCCTGTCGCAAATATCGCATTCGCAAAGATAAAGGTCTTTCTTATTCTGCTTAATAAAATCATTCTCCGGCCCGATAATAGTTCCCCCGACACTATATCCCTTGTTGACAAGGTACTCTCCCAAATGTCCACCTACGAAACCTTCAAGACCTGTTATAAAAACACATTTCATTATTTAATTCTTTCTCTCCAGTAATCCAGGGTATCCTTCAAGGTCGTTTCTATCTTAATCTCAGGTTTCCACCCGGTGACCTTTCTGAATTTTGAACTGTCGCCGTGAAGAATTAAAACATCTGACGGACGCATTCTTGTCGGATCCTGAACCACATCAATTTTTATCTTGGAGAAAGAAAGTAGTGTATCAAGAACAAACTGAATCGGATGTGTCTCTCCTGATGCAATATGATAAACCTCACCCGGAACACAATGTTCCGTTGCAAGCCAGTAGCCCCTGACAACATCACGGACATCCGTAAAATCCCTCTTCGCCTCAAGGTTCCCTACAAAAATCTTCGATTCCTGCTTCCCCTTCTCTATCATTGCAATCTGCTTTGCAAATGTAGAAACAACAAACACATCGCCTCTTCTCGGACCTGTATGATTGAATGTTCTGGTCCTTATCGCTTTTATCCCGTAACTCTGATGATACTGATATCCGAGGTAATCCTGCGCTATCTTTGAAACTGCATACGGACTTAACGGCCTGAGCGGATTCTCTTCAGTTATCGGCACTTCATTCTCGTGAACAAGACCGTACTCTTCAGATGAACATGCAAGCTGAATCTTCGTCTCGAATAACTTCAATTCACGCATCGCTTCAAATATATTTATCTGTCCTAAAATATTTGTAGTCATCGTTTCTGACGGCGCTCGCCAGGAAGTAGGGACAAAACTCTGGGCTGCTAAATGAAAAATTTTATCAGGCATCACCTCTGTAAGAGTATTCTTAACAGAAGCCGCATCCCTCAAATCGCATTCAACTAATTTCAGTTTATCTTTAATATGCAGAATATTCTCATCCCTCGATCTCCATCGTATAATCCCGTAAATCTCAGTACCCGGATGATTCTTCAGGATGTAATCAGCCAAGTGGCTCCCGGCAAAACCTGTTATACCTGTTATTAAGACTTTCATCTCAACCTCCATTTAAAGTTAATTTAAGAATTATACCAGAAAAAGCAATCTTTTTCAAGATATTTATGGGGACGGTAGTTGAAAAAGTTGAATTTTCGAGAAAAATTATAAACAGCAACCGTCCTTATCATGTCATATGTCATGGGCCGGCACCCTACTCGAGATACTCAAAAATATCTTTAATACGGTTGATCCTTGGGCAGTGCAGTTCTGGGTGATTATCACCGGGATCAAATAGAATTGCACGGATCCCAAGCTGCTGCGCAGGTTTAATGTCAATCGAATAGATATCCCCGACATAAATAGCTTCAGACGGTTCCACCTTGAATTTCTTCAGGGCTAATCTGAAAATCTCCGGGTCCGGTTTCTCCACCCCGACTTCTCTCGAATCAAGAACTGCATCAAAAAGATCATAAACCTTCAGGCTCTTTAATTGATTTACCAGTCTCCCGTCGGAATTGGAGATGATCCCGATTTTATAACCTTTCTCTCGAAGCTCTTTAATTACTTTATAAACTGAACTCGGGAAGATTGACCAGAGCATCTTCTTTTTATGCTTTGAGATAATCTCATTTACAACCCCGGTCCTGGTCTCTTCATCAAGATTGAGGTAGCTCAATGCCTGGGAGAAATAATACGGGAGAATCTCCTGATCAGTTAAATGTTTCAACTTCTCAATATCCCTTTCAAATGATGTTCTCCACTTCATCTCCGATTACTTCAAATCTGTCAAGGATGTTTTAATCCCGAATTCTTCAATGATTTTCTTGATGATTTTGAAATTAATAAAAATTAATGTATTGCCTGCATCAAAGAAAATCACTTTAATTTTTTTCTTCATTTTACTAATCCTTCTATGTTAAATTTTAGTTTTTCCCAATTCTCTCCCGAGTCTTTTGAAATAAAGAGATTCCCGGTCGAGCTCCCTAAATATATTAAATCCTCAGTAAAAAGCATAATACTTCCGGAATCAAGGTTATCTTTCAAATTCATTTTTTTCCAGGACTTCCCTGCATCTTTACTGAAAAGATTTGTTTTAATTTTATCATCTGCTTCAATTGAACCAAAGATCAAGTTCTTGTCAAAGGGACTTACCCTGAGAAAAAAACATCGCAGGTTTTCCTTTGCTTTTATTGGAAGTCGCTTATCTAAATATTCCCAAGAGTATCCCCCGTTAAATGATTCGAGGATACCACCGT
>JAQVHJ010000355.1 GCA_028696285.1 bacterium | reverse complement strand
ACGGAGGTCACGGAGGGAATAATAGAAGATTGAAAATTTTAGATTTGAGATTGAAAATTGGGAATTGGGAATATAGCATTATAAATAATGTTGCATATGTTTAGAGCTATTGGTACTTATGAAGCAAGAGAATGTGTTTTTAACAGGGACTTGTACGAGACTTGTAAGAGACTAAATAATTAAAAAGATAGATAAAGATATATAAACAGGGAATTGAAGGGAAAAAGATAAATACTTACTTAGTTGATTTTAATTAAAAACAATATTCTGAACCAGAAAGCGATGGATACTTAAAAATATAGTGAATGTAAAATATTTTTTGACAGGGATTAAACGGGATTAAGAAGAGAATATAAAATTACTTAGTTGATTTTAAGATGAGAATGATATAATGAACCAAAAAACAGGTGATACTTAGCAAGCAATTGAATGTAATTTTCACCACGGAGAGATCCTTCACATTCGTTCGGGATAAACATCGCACACGGAGGGAATATAGAAGATTGAAAATTTTATATTGAAAATTGATTTAGTTCTTTTAAATTATGATACTTGGAACCATTAAGCATTCGATACTTACAAAGCATTTGAATGTAAATGTTTTCACCATAAAGATAAGTTTCATTCTTCGAGCATAAGCTTTGTATTTTTCATATTCATTCCACTTTCCATCCTCCACCCTCCACTTACCACTCACATAGTAGTCCCGATAAAGATACAACTGCAATCGGGAAAAGTTGTTAATATAGCATTGCAAACAATGTTGTGGATGTTTAGAGCAATGGATACTTAACGAGAAATTGGATGTATTCATTAACTACGGAGCCGGACCTTAATTTTTTCTTCTTGACAATGAAATTATGTTATGTTAAAATCATAATATTGAAAGAGGTTTCTATGAATAAAGAAGAATTGAAGAATGATGATGAGTTCATTTCTATTTTAACGCATGAATTGAAGAATCCACTAAATGCAATTAAAATCAGTTCTCAATTAATGGAGAAGGAGATACGCTCGCCGAAGAAATTAAACTCACAGGATTACCTTCTTGAATTGTTAAGTAAGATTGATAAGCAAGGTGATAATATTTTGAATATTCTTGACACATTTTCACGAGTAAATAAACTGCGTTTCCTTGAAAGGTCTGCAGTTTCTGTTAATCAGATTCTCTCCGAAGTTCTTGAGAATCTAAGACCATTCATAATCAATTTCAATGTAAAGATATTAACAGATTACGATTTAAAGATGCCGAAGCTTTTATTAAATCCCGGTTTAATAAAAGAAGCTTTTTATAATGTTGTGCTTAATTCAGTACAGGTTTCAGATTCGATTGTGATCTCGAGTGAATTTGACAGGGAATCTGTCATTATCAGAATTAGGGATAATGGTCCCGGAATTTCTCCTGAGAACCAAGCCAAAGTATTCACCCCTTATTTTACCATGAAGAAGACAGGTTCAGGCCTGGGGTTATACTTTGCGAAGAAAATTATTGAATCTTACGGTGGAGAGATTTCATTTCATTCAATTTTAAATTCAGGGACAGAATTTAAAATTAAGTTTAAAGTCTCGGAAATTAAAGAATGAAAAGAATATTGATCATAGAAGATTTCAAAGATACGATAGATTTAATAAAGAATGTTCTTGAAGATGATAACGAACTTTATTTTGCGACAACTTCGAAAGAAGCGTTTGAAATTCTTCAGAATAATCCGATTGATTTAGTCATTACTGACTTGAAACTTCCCGATACATCCGGTTTAGAGATATTAAAGATAATCAAGAATCTTGATCCGAAGATTTCAGTAATAATTGTTACAGGTTATGGTTCAATCACTTCTGCTGTTGATGCGATGAAGAACGGAGCATTTGATTACCTGACAAAACCACTTGATATAGATGAATTGAAGATTGTCATAGAGCGCGCATTCGAACAGATTAAGCTCCGTAATGAATTGAAGGATTTGAAGAAACAGTTAAGCAAGAATTACGGTCTTGAAAATATTATTGCTCGTTCACCGAAGATGCTTAAGTTGTTCGAAAAAGTCAATCAGGTTTCTCAAACAAATGCAACTGTTTTAATTTCCGGTGAATCAGGGACGGGTAAGGAGCTTCTCGCCCGTGCGATCCATTTTAATTCTCTGAGGAAGGATAATGATATTCTTGCTATTAACTGCGGGGCATTACCAGAAAATCTTCTTGAGTCGGAGTTATTCGGATATGAGAAGGGAGCATTTACCGGAGCAACTTCTATGAAACCGGGGAAATTTGAACTTGCGAATAAAGGCACAATTTTTCTTGATGAGATAGGTGAATTGACATTATTTACCCAGGTGAAATTGCTGCGTGTTCTTGAACAGAAGGAGTTTATGCGTTTGGGCGGGAATCGCGTGATTTCTGTCGATGTACGGGTTGTTGCCGCGACGAATAAGAACCTTGATGAAGAAGTAGCTGAAGGAAGGTTCAGAGAAGATCTTTATTACAGGCTTAAGGTATTTGAAATTAATATTCCACCGTTAAGAGAGAGGGTAGAAGATATTCCCCTAATCGCCCATCACTACTTAAAGATGTTTTCGGAACAGTATAAGAAGAAGATAGAAGGATTTTCAAATGATGCGATGCATATCCTTAAAAACTATTCCTGGCCGGGTAATGTAAGGGAATTAAAAAATATGATAGAAAGCATTGTAATAGTTTCAGATAAGCCATTTATCGGGAAGGAAATGATATCTCTTGAAAATCAGCATGTTCCGATGCAGAATAGGGGAAATATCTCAACAGTTGATGCCGGGTTCAAAGGTGATTTGGAAAGAACACTTGAAGAAGTAGAGAAAGAATACATCGGAAAAGTCTATGAATCCACAGGCAGGAATAAAAGTAAAACTGCGCAGAAACTGGGGATTGGGCGGTCAACATTAATAAGAAAATTGAAACAATATAACATAGAAAAATAGATTTAACAGGAGGAACCATGTATAATATTCCTGAAGGCCAGAGTAATTCAGGCTGGATAGAAGTTATTTGCGGAAGTATGTTTTCAGGAAAAAGCGAGGAACTTATTCGCCGCCTGCGCCGGGCAATGATTGCAAGGCAGACAGTTCAGGTATTTAAATCGGCCATAGATAACCGATATGACGAAGCTTACATAGTCTCGCATAACCAACAGAAATTATCAGGTATTCCATTAAATAAAATAAGCGAGATCTGGGAGCAGTTAAAGGATGACACCCGGGTCATTGGAATTGATGAAGCGCAATTCTTTGA
>JAQVHJ010000013.1 GCA_028696285.1 bacterium | reverse complement strand
TAGAATTTTCTTGGGTTCTGGAGGAAAATGTTCTTGTTCACCGCGCCGCGGAACTGTTCGGCGCTTCCGTTTATAAAACCTACCGAATATACGGAAAGAATATTTAACAACAATTTATTGTTCTTATCTATGTAGGCAATAGCACCACGTTGGGTGCATTGCTCTGCCCGGGCAATGTCATTGCGAGGACCGGTGCGAAGCGAAGGGACGTGGCAATCCATAATTGTGATTCGTGAACCGTGATTCGTGATTCGAAAAACGAAAACAGAATTCTATCCGATTATGTTTTTTCTTTATTCCACATTCCATTATCCACACTCCACCTCCCACGATACTTAAAGAGAGATTGCTTCGTTGTTAACTTCGTTAACTGCCTCGCAATGACAGTGTACCACGTGGGGTACACTGCTTCGCTAATCACGTTATTTGGTTTGCGGATGGTATAATGTCATTGCGAGATAAATGAAGTTTATCGTGGCAATCTATTTGGGTGTTATTAATAATTAAACAATTTATTGTTCTTATGCATGTAGGCCTGGGTTTTAACCTGGGTGTTAATGCACAGAAAAATATCCGGGTTTCAACCCGCGTTTCAGTCCGATTAATTGGACGATGGAATCCATATCAGGAATAAATTCCCGGTATATTTTCTTTATATATACCATGGTTAAAATCACGGCTGACCAACATATTTAGAATAAATTCATTAAAATAATTTTGTAAATCAATATTCCGTTTGTTGATCAATTAAAATAAATAGAATAAAAAAAAATAGTGCACATCCAATGTTTTTAACTCTTGACAAATTCATTTTATATGGTATAATATATAAAGTGAAACAAATGAAAAAATTATTATATTTTATTCCATATGCGCTTTTTCCAACAGACTCAGGGGGAAAGAAAAGAATAATACAAAATCTAAAAATATTAACAGGATATTTTGACGTTACTGTTGCCGGATTTTGTGACAGCAACAGAGATTTGGAACTGTTAAGAAATTTTACAGAGAAAATATTTCTAGTACCTTTTACGAAAGCGTCTAATTTTGAAAAACTTTACCTTTTTATGAACAAGACGCCAATTACTCTTGCAGATTTTTATTCACAAAGATTATTCGAAACAGTAAAAGAAATTTTATCAGAAGAAAAATTTGATGTAATTTGGATTAATGAAATTTTCATGGCACAATATCTTCCAGATTCTTTTAGAGGGAAAAAAATTCTTGACCGGCAGAAATCGGATTCTGTTTATATCGAAAAAATATTGAAGCAGTTGTACCCGGGTTACCTTCAACGCGCAGTTAAACAACAGGATATTTTAAATTTAAAAGAGTATGAAAAGGATGTTATAAAAAAATTTAATATTGGTTTTATGCCTTCTGAAAGGGATTTGAACGATTTAAATAATGAAGAAAAGGAATTTTATAAAATTCTTCCAAACACGATATCCTTGGATGAAATTGAATATACGCCATTTCAAAAGAGAGAAAAAACGAACATATTAATTTTTGGTAATTGGGAATATGCGCCTAACATTGACGGCCTCGAATGGTTTATAAATGAAATATTTCAATTTGTAATTACTCAGAAGAATGAAATTATTTTTGATGTTATAGGCAAAGGCGCAGAATTTTTAAGGTTAGAAAGAAATGCAAATCTAAGGATATTTGCTTACAGAAGCAATTTGAATAATGTCCTTAATTATCCGGGGGCAATGGCAGTTCCACTGAAAATAGGCGGAGGAACAAGGTATAAAATATTAGAGGGGATGGCTTCGGGAATACCGATAATTTCAACAGAAATTGGAGTTGAAGGGCTTGGTTTGGAGGAAGGAAAACATTATCTCGGATTTTCAGATAAAAATGAATTTTATGAAAAACTAAAGATGCTTTGTTCAGACCCTGAGAAGATCAAGAAGATAATAAATTACTCAAGGATGTTTATTGAAGAGAATTATTCAGAAGAAAACACAATAGAGATCATAGAAGATTTAATTCAATAAAAATTAAAAAACAAAGTTCATATTTAAAATATCTAATACTTCATTTATATTTTTTGCTTTAAATAGTTCCGGAAGGATTTTTGTGTGGTTTGGAATTCCTGTTAAATACGGTTTATAGAATTTGCGGAATTTATGAATACCTGAAGTTTCACCGAAATACTCTATCGTAAGCAGGAGATGTTCTTTAAGAACAGATAGTTTTTCGCTTATAACAGGTGCTTTATAATCAGTATCTTTAATATTAAATATCCAGGGGTTTCCTGCGCTTCCCATTCCAATCATTATTCCATCAGGCTGAATTTCATCAACAGTTTTAAGGAAATCTTCTTTGGAGTAAATCCCGCCGTTTGCAATCAGCGGAATTTTAAACCCATCCTTTAATTTACGGAAATTATCATACTCAAGTCTTCCTGAAAAGAGAGAAGTTTTGGAACGAAGATGAAGAAAGGCGCAAAGCAAGCCGTTATCCTCTGCAAGTTTAAGAAGGGGTTTTGAGAGAAGATCACCAAAACTCCACCCGATGCGGGTTTTTATGGTAAGAGGCGTTTTTACCCTTTTAACGGCTGCATTAATTATTTTTTCTGCAATATCCGGATGTTGAAGCAATGCTGCTCCACCAAACTTATTTGTAACTTTTCTTGCAGGGCATCCCATGTTAATATCAATTACATCGGGAGAATATTTCTCTTCAACAGCTTCTGCGGTGGATGCAATTGATTCAGGATCTCCCCCGAAGATTTGTATACCGATCGGCCGATCCTCCTCATCAAACCTTAAAATCTCTTCGTGATGTTTGGGATTCATTAAATACCCTTTTCCGCTTACCATCTCCGTGAAGATAAGTCCCCGGCATCCATATTTTCGTATAATCTTTCGGAAAGGATAATCTGTATATCCCGTTATCGGTGATTGTGAGAAATGCGCCTTCAATATTTCAAGTAGATCTGCTTTATTCATTTTATTAAAACTGGATTTATGTTAATCCTCTTGAAACTGCATCAAGAGAGAGATTATCAATTTTACCCGACTCTAAAAGCCGAGTTCCTAAGCCGGCAATCATTGCGCCGTTATCGGTACATAGCTTAAGTTCCGGAAGGAATAAGGAAATTTTCCTTTCTGAACAAAATCTTTTAAATTCCTTGCGAAGGTAATTGTTTGCTGATACACCTCCGGTTACAGCAATTCTCTCAACCCTATTTTTTTCAATGTAACGCGAAAGATTGTTAAGTAAAATTTTTACTGCTGTTTTTTGAAATCCTGCGGCAATATCTTCTTTCTTAATATCGGGGTTTGCTCTATAGAAATTTAAGACAGCGGTCTTTAACCCGCTGAAGCTGAAATCCAGGGACTTCTCTTTAAATTTAGAAAGTGGAAAGTTCGTTATATTCGAATCCCCTCTCTCTGCAAGAGCTTCAATTACCGGTCCGCCGGGATAACCTAAGCCGAGAAACTTTGAAACCTTATCAAAAGCTTCACCGATAGCATCATCGCGGGTTTGTCCGATTACTTCTATTTCAGTATAATTGTGAACATTCCCTAAAAAGGTATGACCTCCCGAAAGAATGAAACATAAATACGGGAACTGTGGCGGTTCTTCTGTCAGGTGGTTTGAATAAATATGTGCAAGCGTATGATTTACCCCCACCTAAGGTTTTCTTGATGCAAACGCCAAGCCCTTTGCAAAGTTCAAGCCCACCAGCAACGACACAATTAAACCGGGGCGATTCGTAACAGCAATACCATCAACATCATGGAGATTGACCCCGGAATCCTTCATTCCCTTTTCGTAAACATATAAAATATTTTTTATATGTTCTCTTGAGGCAAGCTCGGGTACAACTCCCCCATATTCAGAGTGAATCTCCTGAGACGATATTACATTAGATAAAATTTTCTGCCCGTCTTCAACAACGGCAAAAGATGTGTCGTCACAAGATGTTTCAAAGCCAAGAACTATCATTGCTACTGATCCAGGTATTCGTTTATTATCTCTTCCATTTCTCCTGTTAGCATAATGTCTCCGTTCTTCGAAAGCTTTTCACGGTTTTTTATGATATATGAAACAGGTACAACCTCTATTCCCAAAACCTTAAATTCATCATAAGCTTCTTCTAATGTTTCAGGGGTAACCCCGCGGATATGGCCGATTGCAACAGCATAACCACGTTTAAATGATAAACGGATCAATTTGCTGATTTGCTTTTTTATCGCCTTTTTTGAATTTTCATGATCAAGAAAAATATCTCTTCGAAGATACGGGATTCCCATCTTATCCGCTGTCTGCCAGGCCTTTGAGCTTTGTATGGTTAAGCTGTCAACATAATAAAGATTACGGGCCTTTAAAACCTCCATTACAACACGGACATCTCCCTCTTCCTGTGTAAACTTCGAACCCATGTGATTGTTAATTCCCACCGCTTCGGGAATACTCTCAAGATTTTTTACCAGTATCTTTTTTAGCTCTTCCTTCTTCATGCCGGTTATAAGCATTCGCGTTTCATTCTTTGGTATTAAATCCGGATTTATCGGTTCCATGGGACAGTGAAGCATAACTTCATGACCAGAATCAAGAGCCTTCTTTACTGTGTAATCGGTATACTTTAATCCGGGTAATACAGAAAATGTCAATCCCTTTAACTTTAAAAGGGTTTCTAAACGCGGCCCTCTATCAAGACCAAGATCATCAATTATTATTGCAATTACAGGGTGACGTTGAGTTTGTTCTGACTTATCATAATAGGACACCGCGATAAAGCAAGTAATATATTTCTCAAATCCTATATAATATGTCGTTGTCTTCTGTCCGTTAAGCTCATAATCACTCTTTGAAAAAATTGCCCAGTCCTTCTTTAATGTTTGCGTTATCTCATCACAAAGCTTTTGATATTCTCCTTCTGAAACAAAAATAATATTATAGGAAAGATAAACAACCTTTTGATTATATAAAATTTTTTCTTCCGAAGTCTCCGTAACTGCAATTCTCGGAACGCCGTTTTTGCCCAAGATATCGTCAATTACGGTTTTTAGCCGCAGGGATTCCTCGTAAGGATTTGTTATCTTCTCCTCTTCTTCAAAATGAAAAAGAAAGAGAATGAAAAATAAAAGGATAAAAAGGAAAGGGTAAAAAACAACCCTTATAATTTTAGAAGAAAGATTCTTTTTCTTTTTTTTTCCGGTCAATTACTTTTATTTTCCGTCATTGAGAATTAACATTGATCTTACAATACTGATTGCTTGTGTCAGTTGAAGGTCTGTTTCCGGTTCAAGTATTTTATATTTATTCTCACCGTCAAGATAAATCCTTATCTCTTTTGCTAACTCTCTTTTCAATAACCCGAACTCAATCTCAAGATCTTGTTCTTTAAGCTTTTGTATTAATTTATAAATATTTTCCGGATCAAGAAGGAATGTCTCAAACTCATTCTTATCGAATCCGCCCTTTACATCCTTAAATGAAGAATCGTTTTTATATTTATTCTTAAAGAGTTCTTCATGATCTTTTATATAATTTTGAAGAATTTGTTTTTCTTCAATAGTCCTTAGTTTCGTTGAATCTTCTCTTGAGATATAATAAGATTCAACCTTAACGTCCGGTTCGATCCCCACGCCATGTATACATATCCCGGAAGGTGTGTAATATTTTGCAATGGTAATTCTTGCTGCAGAGCCGTCAGCTAGATTAAAGACATTTTGAACCGACCCTTTTCCAAAACTCTTTTCGCCAACTAATATTGCGCGTTTATTATCTCGTAATGCTGCCGCAACGATCTCTGATGCGCTTGCACTGCCGATATTAACCAATATAACCATCGGCTGTTCAATAAACTTGTCCATGTTGGTTGAATAATATTCTCGCAGAGAAACCTTTTCTCTACCCTTTACGGAAACGATCATTTTTCCCCCGGAAAGGAAGAGGTCGGAAACATCAACAGCTGAAGATAGATACCCGCCCGGATTATAGCGAAGATCAAGGACAATCCCTTTTACTTTCTGCTTTTCAAACTCGACCATCGCATCGCGAACTTCCTGTCCTGTCTTTGCCTTGAAATCTGTAATTCTTAAATAACCAATGTTTTCATCCACCAATTCATACTTGACGCTTTTTATCTTTATTATATCCCTTATTATCGTAAAATCAATATAATCAGGCTCTCCTTCCCGGTAAATAGTCAAGACAATCTTGGTTCCGGGTTCTCCTCTCATTAATTTAATCCCGTCATCGGTCGTCATGTCTTTTGTATCTATCCCGTCAATCTTTATTATTTTATCATTTGGCTTTAAACCAACCTTCTCCGCAGGGGTATCTTCTATCGGAGAAATTACAGTGAAAATACCGTCCTGGATTGTAAAGTGAATTCCTATTCCGCCAAACTCACCCTGTAAATCACTCTTCATTTCCTGGTTCTGTTCCGGTGTCAGGAAACCGGAGTTGGAATCAAGAGAATTAAGCATTCCCTTTAAAGCTCCATAAATAATCTCCTTGTCATCAACCTCTTCAACATAATTTTTCTCTATCAGCGACTGAACTTGAAATATTAATGATTGTGTTGTTTTTTCATTTACACCTGTTCCTGAAATTAAAAACGGGATAAGTAACCCGATTACAAATGCAAAGAAAATATAAAAAACCGCTCTTCTTTTTTCCATTAGATTCCTCCGGAAGTTTTCAGTTTAAAAGAAGTTCAGGGTCTATTGACTTTTCTTTGTACCAGACCCCAAAATATAATATATATCCCTTTAAAGAACTTGTATTTCCAACCTTTCCAATTCTTTCTCCCGACTTTACAACATCCCCCTTTTCAACAAAAACCTCATCTAAATGTCCGTAAATGGTCGAAATACCATATTTATGCTCAATTATAATCATGTTACCCCTGCCTTTAAACCACCCGGAATACTTAACGGTTCCGGTAAAGGACGCCTTAACAAGCATTCCTTCTTCTCCCTTGATCTCTATCCCGTCCCTGAACATGAAGGCATTGAATTCTTCGTTTTTATACTTACCGAACTTTCCTACAACATCTCCTTTTATCGGCCAGGTCAATAAACCCTTTAACTGAACAAGGATTTTTGTCGTGTCGTCATTTGTACTGCGCTTCTCTGTGGACAGCATTCCGGCAATAAATTCCTTCAGCATCTTTGAGTTGTTTTCTAAATCCTTGATCTCTTTCTCATAACTTTTCTTTTTTGTAGAAAACTCATCAAGAAGCTCTTTCCTCTTCTCCTTCTCTGTCGATATTTTTTTCACCTCTTTTTCCGTAAGATCTTTGAGGTGTATAAGTTTGTTTAACTTGAGAGCCATCTCTTCACTTTTTCTCCGGTAAATATCATTCTCTTTTTCAAGTTTTTTTATCAGCTGTGAGTCGGAAATCGCGATTATTTTAAGAAGCTTATACTTCATAAGAAACTCGTTGGTACTTGATGAGGTTAATAAGATCTCAAAGAGATTCATTCTTCCGTATTTATATATTGCCGTTATTCTCTGTGATAACCTCTTCTTATATTCCCTCAAGGCATTCTCAGACTCTTTTAGATGAGCCCTTGAGATCTTAATCTCCTTTTCAAGAGACTGAAGCTCTAAATCAAGCTTGCTGAGATTTTTCTTATCTTCATATAGCTTTTTGTCTATCTCATCTAAGACTTCAAGGATTGAGCGCTCCTGATTCTCTAAATCCTTGATCTCAGCCTGCTTTTCCGAAAGCTTCTCGTCAACCTTCTTGAGCTCGCCTTGCTTTGTCTTTAAATTATCCCCAACAGAATTTACAGGGAAGATTAAAACAATCCCCAAAAGACATAAAGCTAAAACTTTAAAAATTTTCTCAGGGTTAGTAACGCCCCTATACATCCGATTAAACCTCCGGTAAATATTATAAGCACAATTTGCCGAAAAGAGATAAAATTCACAGTTATTAAATACGAAAAGTCAAAGGAAATATTTAAAATGAAGTAGAATAAATATAAAAAAAAGATTGAAACCAGCGCGCTCATAACACCCTTGATGATTCCCTCCGTAATGAACGGAAGTTTAATAAACAGAGACGTAGCTCCGACCAGCTTCATTATTTCTATTTCTGTCTGCTTAGAAAGAACGGTCAGCTTAATTGTATTTGAAGAAATAAGCATTGCCAAAAATAAGAACACAACAGATAGAATTAAACCCAGCATTTTTGAAGTATAGAGTATTTTTGCTATTTCTGAACGGGATTGAACATCTTCAATCTCCTGAAACCCCCTCAACTTCTCTCTTAATAACGTAATATTCTCGGAGGTTTTTCTGTCCTTGATAAAATAAACCTCAAGAATATTCGGTAACGGGTTCTCTTCTAAGATTTCTATTAACTGTTTAATATCCTCATCCTCAGAGAAGTTTTTTAACGCCTCTTCCTTCGAAATAAATTTAACGGTCTTGATAAATTCCTCTTCCGATAATTTATCCTTCATCTCTGCAATCTTGTTCTCTGGAATATTATCCTTTAAGTAGATTGTTATATCCGCAGAATTTTCCCAGTTCTCTATAACAAGACGAATATTTGATGAGATCAAAAGAAAAATAGAGAAGACAAGCAAGGCAAGAGAAATAGTTAAAATAGAATTAAAAGATACGGCTTTGTTTCTAAATATATTTTTTATTCCTTCTTTAATAAAGTATCGAATATTGAAACTTCTCATGTTGCCTTTCCGGTATCTTCAACTACCCGGCCTTCTTCTATCTTTATCATTCTTTTCTTCAGCTTTTTTACGATGTCCTCATCATGGGTCGCCATGATTATCGTCGTCCCCTTGTTATTTAACTGCTGAAAGATATCGAGGATATCTTCCGACACCCGTTTGTCAAGATTCCCGGTAGGCTCATCTGCAAGGATCAGAACGGGGTCGTTAACAATAGCACGGGCTATTGCAACTCTCTGCTGCTCCCCGCCCGAAAGAAAATGTGGCATGACATCTCGTTTTGAAGAGAGGTTTACCACCTTTAATACACCCGTGATGATCTCAGCAATCCTTCTTTCATCCTTCCCTATCGCCTCTAAAACAAATGCAATATTCTCAAATACCGTCCTGTCATAAAGCAGTTTGAAATCCTGGAATACGACCCCCAACTGCCGCCTTAGATACGGAATCTCTTTTCCGGGTAACCTTGCCATGTTTCGACCATGAACAATTATCTGGCCCTTCGTCGGGATTAAATCACCATAGATTAATTTTATTAAGGTTGTCTTGCCTGCACCCGACGCCCCAACAAGGAAAACAAACTCACCCTTTTCTATTTCAAGAGAGACATCCTTTAAAGCGTAAAGATTCCTTTCAAAAATTTGGTAGATATGAAAAGCCTTGATCATTAATTCTTTAAATTACTTCTTCGGAATAGGTATAATACAAAGGAATTTAAATACCTTATCCCCTTTATTTATAAAATTATGTTCATCATTCCCCGGAACAAAAGCGACATCCCCGGGATTTAAAGAGAGCTCCCCCTCTTCCCCGACAACGGCCCCCGTTCCTTCTAAGGCAAAAACCTCGTGCTCCCAGGTATGTGAATGATACGGGGTACACCCGCCCTTTTCAAGCTCGAACATCCTTAAAGCAAATGTCGGGGCTCCGTCCTTCTCCGATATCAGCCAACGAATACCTGCATTGCTCGCTCCGGCCATGTTAACCGGCTCAAGCGTTACCTCCGAAAAATTCCGCTTCTTAATCATAAAAACGCTCCTCTTTTTTTATGTTTCACGTGAAACAAACAAAGAATCTGCCAAAAACCAATGTTTCACATGAAACACATGTCTAATAACAGGACATCCTTTAATTATAACATAAATTATAATAAAAGTCAAATATTTAAGGGGTTTTTATGCGTTTTCTCTTGACTAAATCTCTTTGTTGTGGTATAATAACCTTTAATTGAAAATAAAAAGATTATGAAAAAAATTATATTTATATTTTTTATGCTGTTAGTTTCATTCTCGGTTTTTGCAAAAGAAGAGGTTCTTTTTTCCAATTCTATCTTTCACTGGCACTCTTCTTCAAGGTTTTCAAAGGAGAATCTTGAGAAATTAGAAGAGATGGAGTATAAAGTTATATTTTTGAAGGCGGGAGAGTTTTACTGGGAGTCGCAATCTTCCACAAAGTATTTTAAGGGATTTGAAATGACAAACGACTTCGTTGCACTAAAACCGGAACTGAGTAATTTTCAAATTCACCTCGTATTCCTTTTTGAAGGTTGGTCAAAGAATTCTTTCCATTCCGCATACTTTCTTCCGAACTATAAAACTGCAACAGAATACGTGATTGAAATGATTGAAAATCAATTGAAAATTTTCACGTACTTTGAAATACCCGTCGCAGGAATTCAACTTGATGTTGAAGGAGCGGATGTAAATTTCAATAAATATGAATATCTTCTTGATAAGGTTAAGAAGAAGTTTGGGAAGGAGTATCTTATTTCAATTACACCGATGGTGGGTTGGGCCGGAAAGAAGGATTTTAATAAACTCCTGAAATATACAGACTTTATAGTTCCAATGATTTATGATTACCAGAACGCGGATAAGTACGGCGGAAGCACGAGAATTACCGATGCGGGTTGGATAGTTGAAACAATTCGGAAATATAAAGATCTTAAGGAACCGTTCTATGCCGCTGTCCCGACATACAGTTACAGACAATATTATTCTTCTTATGGAAAGAGAAGAACCACCTGGGGGTGGATTACTCCAAGCGAAGTCTCTGAGGGAGAAACATTTAAACTGGTTAAATCTTCAAAGAACCAGACAAAGATCGACGGAACTTCTTCATATAACGGTGATAATATTTATGAGTTTGAAGTCCTTAAAGATACCTCTATCGGCAGATATCATTTGAAGAAAGGTTCACATATTGTTTTTAACGTGATTACTCCCCAGGGCTTGAAAACATATCTTGATATTGTAAAAAAGGAAAATGATAATAAATACCTCCTTGGCCCTGCCCTGTTCAGATTCGCTTCAGATCAGGAAAAAAATATTATTAACATAAATAATATTTATGCTATTTATAAAGGAGTTCCCGTTAAGCCGGATCCAAAAATAGATATTATAATGGTTAAAAGAGATAAAAAGAATATTACGCTGAACATCATACTGAGAAACGAGGGAAACTCCCAGTCTTATATCTCAGATAATGCAAACGAGATTTTATTGAAGATTTATAATGCAAAAGTTGTCTCTGCAGAAAAGAACAACTTTGACAAAATTCAATTCTTTTCTCAAAACTGGAAAGAAGATAAATATGAATTTGTTGATTTGATTGAAGAGCATGTTGATGAAGGGGAAATAATAATCTCCGGACCGATTACTCTTGAAATAGAAAGCCTGCCCATAAAGATTCTTTATCATGCATGGAGCAAAGGTATGGACGGATCAACCGAGGGGGATCTTTTGGGTGACTGGAAAACAATAATCATCGAGTAGAGAAATGGGAAAAATTATTGCAATTGCAAACCAGAAAGGCGGAGTCGGAAAGACGACAACAGCAGTTAACCTAAGCGCGAGCCTCGCAGTGGCAGAGAAGAAAACGCTGCTGATAGACTTTGACCCTCAAAGTAACGCAACGACCGGGCTTGGATTCTTGAAGCATGAAGTTAATAGTTCTATTTATGATGTTATAATTAATAATATCCGGATTCAGGATGTTATGCTTAATACAGCCCTAAAATACCTTACGCTTGTTCCGGCTAAAATAGATTTAACCGGCGCGGAGATTGAACTGGTGCCATTGATTTCAAGAGAATTGAAATTAAAGAATGCTGTTGCCGGAATAAAGAACGACTTTGATTTTATTATAATCGACTGCCCCCCTTCTCTAAGTCTTTTGACGATAAACGCATTGTCTGCTTCAGATTCTGTTATTGTTCCCGTTCAGACTGAATACTATGCTCTGGAAGGAATCTCTCTCCTGATGGATACAATTGAATTGATCAGAGCGAATCTGAATCCTGATCTGAAAATAGAAGGGATACTTCTGACGATGTATGATTCAAGAACAAACCTTGGCGTTCAGGTTTCGGATGAAGTGAAAGAGTTTTTCAAAGAAAAGGTTTTTCAAAGTATAATTCCAAGAAATGTCAGATTGTCCGAAGCCCCAAGTTTTGGGAAACCGATAATTCTGTATGATTATAATTCCAAAGGCGCTCATGGCTATCTTAATTTTGCAAAAGAAATAATTAAAGGTGTGACAAAATGAAAAAGAAAGTGTTGGGCCGCGGATTAAAAGCCCTGATCCCGGAAGAGTCGCAAGAGAACCTTAAGGATTCCATTAAGGATATTGAAATTGAAAAGATCTTCCCCAATCCACATCAGCCACGAACGGTTTTTAACGAGGAAGAACTCTCTGAACTAGCAGAATCTATTAAAGAATTCGGAATTATCCAACCTATCATCGTCAGGTCCAGAGGTAAATCCGGATTTGAATTAATTGCAGGAGAACGGCGCTTAAAAGCGGCCAAGATAGCGGGATTTACAAGGGTTCCCTGCATTGTGCGCGATGCGAAGGACTCGGATTCGATTTTAATGGCGTTAGTTGAAAATATTCACAGGGTAAACCTGAACCCGATAGAGGAAGCAAAGGCATATGAGGCATTAATGGAAGATTCGTCAATCACGCATGAAGATGTTGCTGCGAAGATAAAAAAATCCCGTTCTTATGTTACAAATATTATTCGTTTACTAAAACTGCCCCTTGAGGTTCAGGACCTGGTCGTTTCCGGCAAGATTACAATTGGTCAGGTGCGTCCTTTGATTGGCTTATCTAAAAGCCAAGCTCTCGTAATTACAGAATCGATCTTGAAGAAAGGTCTTTCTTCAAGAGAAGTTGAGAATGCAGTTAAACGCCTTCACTCTCCCGGGAAAGAAAAGAAATCCAAACCGTCAGCAGGGGCAGAGATTCAGGAGATAAAAGAAGAGCTGCAGAAGATCTTCGGAACAAAGGTTCACCTTAATTATAATAAAGGTCATGGAAATATTGTAATAAATTATTATTCTGACGAAGACTTGAACAGGATTTTAGATATTTTACTTAAAATAAAATAATATTTTACTTGACAGGTTTTTAATTTATATGTTATAATTAAAAATTAAATATATACCTTGGAGGGTTTTAAATGAATACAGACTTTATTGAAGTAAGATGGCACGGTCGAGGCGGTCAGGGAGCCAAGACAGCGTCACAGCTTTTAGCTGAAGCCGCGATATTGGATGGAAAACATATTCAGGCATTCCCTGAATTCGGGCCGGAGCGTGAAGGCGCGCCGATTAGAGCGTTTACCCGAATCTCGAAAGAACTTATTAAACTGCATACAGGCGTTACAAACCCGGGAATTGTTGTTGTGATTGACCCGACGCTTTTAATCAGCGCGAATGTAACGAACGGTATGCCGGATGACGGGATATTGATAGTAAACACAGAAGAATCCCCGGAAGATATCAGAAAGAAGCTCAACTACAAGAAGGGTAAGGTTTTTACTGTTGATGCAACAACGATATCTCTTGAGACCTTAGGGATTCCCATGCCGAATACTCCGATGGTTGGAGCGCTGCTCGCAGCAGCTCCCATCGTTTCAATGGAGAAGATGAAAAATATCATAGAAGAAAAATTTTTAAAGAAAATGGGCCAGAAGGTTGTTGACAAGAATGTTCAGGCTCTTGACCGTGCATATAAGGAGGTTAAGAAAGGATGAAAGAAAAGAACTGGAAAGAAATACCGATTGGCGGATTAATTTTAGATGCGGGAAATGCAACCGAATACAAGACCGGGGACTGGAGAACATTCCGCCCTGAATGGTCTGTTGATAAATGCATTCATTGTTTTCAGTGCTGGGCAAACTGTCCCGATTCTTCGATTCTTATTAAAGACGATAAGATGACAGGAATAGACTATGACCATTGTAAGGGTTGCGGGATATGTGCGAAGATATGCCCAAAGAATGCGATTGAGATGGTTAAAGAAGTAAAGTAAATAATTATAATATCTTTTCAGGAGGCTTTAATGAAATTAAAACCCTTAGCATTAACCGGGAATGAGACCGCGGCCTTTGCGATGAAGCAGATTGATCCGGATGTTGTCGCAGCTTACCCGATCACTCCTTCTACTGCAATTCCACAGGCTTTTTCCCAATATTATGCGGACGGTTCTGTAAATACTGAA
>JAQVHJ010000012.1 GCA_028696285.1 bacterium | reverse complement strand
GTTTGCAAATGTGTGTATGTCATCGCGTTATCGAGACATTATATCGTCTGCAAACATAATAACGTGATTGGTCATTGCTGCGAGCCATTGGCGAAGCAATCTCTCTTACGGGGAACGGTCAACGATCAACAGTATAAACCAGTTCGAGTTCGAGTATTGAGTTCGAGACGTCATATAAAAATACTCCCCGATTAGGGGAGCAAACTCAAACTTGAATCTTTAACTGAGATTTCCTGAGGAAATCTTTCCGTAGGGATAGAACGCTTTTAGCCCACCATTTCAATGGTGGGTGTGAATAAATAAAATGATCGTGCGAAGTTCAGAATAATTTAATAACGCCAAATATTATTAATGTAATGCTTATTTCACGATACATTTCGAATCACGAATTCTTCAGCCCTGCATCCCACGTGGTGCAGGGACCAATCACGAATCACGTCCTCGTATTTGTATTCCGAATCACGGATCATCCCGATTCCGTTGAATCTCCATCGGGACTACTCGCTATTAAATCTTATGCTCGCAGCGCATCACATCTTCGTATTTATATTCCGAATCACGGGTCACGGTTCACGAATCACGTCCTCGTATTTATATTTCGAATCACGGATCACGAATCACGTTTTTTTTCTTGACATTCCCCCCAATATTATTATATAATTAGCAAGAGGATTAAGACTATGGAAAATACATTTTACAAATGTCCGCATTGCGGTTCTACCGAATTCATTACAAAACCGGACCAACATAACATCGGCCACATAGAAAATGGTGAATTTATAATAGAACATACTGAATCTGTGGACGAAGAAGAAAAAATCTTCTGCAGAAACTGCGGGGAAGAAATAATATTATAATTAATTGAAGGAATGATAATGTCCATATTTTTCTTGAAAGATGGTAAGAAGTAAAGTAGAGGAAATAGGATGAATAAATTTATTGTTATAATTATTTTTGGAAAAAATATTATTAATTGTATCTTAAAAAGGGGTAATTATGAAGAAACTAATAGAGTTGATATATTCAAATGGTTTTGACAATTGGAAAGATGATTGTCAGGATGCATTTAATGAATTGTTTGGGAGTTCTGATGGTCGGTATTCTTCTCATGCTCAAAGTGTTATAAAGTTGAGAGCACCATTTATGTCGAGTGATAGTGGGGTGTCATATGCTGCTTTAATTGATCCTTCAAATCCTGATAGTGGACCTTATGGAGGAATGTGTTTTGTTATTTTTCCAATTGAAGATGGTCCGTGTTTAATTTGTTTAGGTATAGGGACTCAAGGATTGAGTCCAGATGAACAGGTTCTAGGGAAACCTGGACATGCTCGCAAAACGAATGCGATCTGTGCTTGGTTAAATCAGGAATATGGTAAAGGTGAGATGGTTGCTTGGGCAAAACAAGATCCGGTCCGCACTGAAATTGAAATCCCTAAGAATATTCAACAGAAGTTTCCTGGTTATAATGCGGTTTTTAAACGGTATGGTGGAGTGTTGTATGCTGTCTATGCTCCGAATGGAAAAAAAGAGGGTACAGAGAATGCTATAAAGGCATTTTTAGATTTAATGTTTGAAGAGAGAGGATATTCTCCATTATCTAAGTTTCAAGAAGATTCAAATAAAATAAAATCAGCATATTTCTCTTATTTAATGCCTGATATATCAATGAAAGAGATGAAGAAGATTTTAGATGAAAGACATTATGTTATTGTAGAAGGTCCTCCAGGTACTGGCAAAACAGAGATGGCAATTTCTTTGATTAAGGATGAATTCAAGGGTAATGGAATGACTATCCAATTTCATCCGAATACAACCTATGAGAATTTTGTTGGTGGGCTTGCTCCTATTCAATCTGAAGAAGGGATGGGATTTAAATTTGCTCCGAAGAAAGGATTTTTAATGGAAGCAGTTGATGCTGCGAATAAAAATCCCGATAAAAAATATTTATTGCATATTGACGAGATTAATAGAGCTGATTTAGCAAAAGTATTAGGTGAAGCGATAATTCTATTTGAAGCTGAACAGGTAGGGAAAAGAGAGATTGAACTTGCTTATGAATTTGATGAGAAACAGGGTAATAAACTTAAGCTTCAAGAAAATTTATATATCCTAGGCACAATGAATACAGCCGATAGGAGTATTGCGATCTTAGATGTCGCAATTAGAAGAAGATTTGCATTTGTGAAGCTATGGCCACAGATGAAAGTTGTAGAAGAATATGGATGTAATTTAATGCAAAAAGCGTTTAGAGAGATCGTTTCTATATTCATTGAGAATGCAAACGAAGATACTATTTCATTAGTTCCTGGGCACTCCTATTTCTTAGAGAAAGATGAAAATAAGGCGATTAAATATTTAAAGCTTCATCTTAGACCCTTGCTAGAAGAGTATCTAATGCAAGGATATGTCGCTGGGTTTGCAGATTCAATTCGTGGATATTTACAATGGTTAGAAGCTTTGGATCAATAGATGGCTAGAACCAAAGTTAAAAAGATACATCAAAGAGAAACCCATTGTTTTGAAGTTCGGGATTCTTCCCAAGTAAAGATTCCAGCTCCTGTTTTTATCCCTAAAGGTTCTTCTTTAAAAGATCCCAATCCCCAGGCTGCAAGATTAGCAAGGCAATTTATTAATCAAAATTATGGTTTACTAACAGATTATAACATTGATACATCATTAACCTATGATGGTCAAGATGTTGAGATTAAGTTTGTTGCCGGAACAAAAATCGGGGCATTACCATTATTATCTCCGACATCAGGTCAAGCAGATTATGGTTTGGTCATTAAACCAAGATATCATTGGTCAGGTTTAGGACCCATGTTATCTGCAATGGGTTGGAAGATTTTACCTAGACCGTTAAAACTTCCGCCTATACCAGGAACAGAAAGAAAGGTTCCTCCTTGGGTATTATCATCAATAATTTTATTTAGGATAAAGAATCTATTAGATAGAATGGAAAGGAGATTTGAATTAGTTGAAAATGATCTAAGAGCCCCCAAAGGAAATATTAATTGGACAAGATATCTAACCGAGAAAATGCCACAAGCAAAATTTTTGAATGTGCCTTGCCAATATCCTGATTTACGAGATGACCGTGAATTAAAAGCCGCTATCCATTTCACTCTAAAAAAGCATCTAAATAGTTTACAAACACAAAGGCACACCGGTATTGCAGCAATTCAATTAATTGAACTTTGTCAACGACTATTAACCAAAGTGAAAAATGTGCCTTCAAAGATTCCACAACAGAAGACCATTGAATCGTGGTTAAGAGGTACATTTAAAACCGCGGTATTTAAAGAGGGATTACAAGCTATCGAATGGACAGTTGATGATAGGGGACTTGCTGGAATAAGTGATCTTCAAGGTTTACCATGGATAATGTCAATGGAACAGTTCTTTGAAGCTTGGGTTGAAACTATTGCAGAAAAGTTAGTTAGATTAATCGGTGGAAAGTTACGAACCGGTAGAGAGCATGAAACAGTATATCCATTAACTTGGGATCCACCTTATATGGGATCGCAGAAGAGTTTAATTCCAGACTTTATCATAGAAAAAGAAGAAATGACAATAATCTTAGACGCAAAATATAAAAGTCACTGGGAAGACCTCAGTTCAAGTAATTGGTATGAACTAGCAGATAAAATAAAGGAGAGGCATCGCGAAGACCTTATGCAGATACTCGCATATTCCAATCTATCCGATAAATCCAATGTTATAAGCTGCTTAATCTACCCATCCAGGAAGAATACATGGTTATCACTAAAGGAACGTGACAGGATATCGCATCGAGCATCAGTGAACGTTGGTAAGAAAAAGTTAACATTACTCTTGACCGCAATACCCATGGACGCCCAAATTTATGACATTGCAAAAATACTATCAAAGGAAATATTTAAGAATAATCAATAAACATACTTGACATTTTCATAAAAAGATATTAAAATATAAATGTAATTTTAATTTTGGAGTTAATTATGGCAAAAATGAAGAGTGATCTGTCTAAAGCTAAGAAAAAGAGTAAGTCTCATAAGCATTTGGTTAATATGTATGTTGAGAAGATTTCTGCTGAATTGTTTGAAAAGAAAAATGGTGAAATCATAAGAGATTTTATTAAAAATAAAAGAGGTCTTTATGCTTTATATAAAGGGAATACTTTATATTACGTAGGTTTAGCTTCACAAATGTTAACTCGCTTAAGACATCATTTAAGAGATAGGCATGTTGGTAAATGGGATGGATTTAGCATTTATTTAACTGAAGATACATCTTTCCTGAAAGAAATGGAAACATTGGTATTAAAAATCGCTGATCCACCGGGGAATAGGATTCCAGGAAGATTTGTTAAAGCTGGAAATATGAAGAAAATGATAGAAGATAAATTTGATGAAATTATACATAAAGAAAAAGACCGTATTTTTGGTAAAAAACAAATAACAATAAAGGAAAAATCCAAAACAAAACACAAAATAAAAAGACAAGACAATAAAGAAAGAGGTACATCCATTAAATTGTCGGATTATTTTACAGAATCATGTTTAATAAAAATGGCATATAAAGGGGAAATCTATTCTGCTAAAATTTTAAAAGATGGTACAATACAATATAAAAACCAAATATTTTCCTCTCCATCGATGGCTGCTGTTGCAGTTAAAAATCGACCGACAAACGGGTGGACAGATTGGAAATATAAAGATAAAACGGGGAAATGGGTTCTGATTGATACATTAAGAAAAAAGACATCATTATCGAAAAAAGTAAAAAAATCGTCAAATTTTAAATATAATATGATAATAGTTCCCTCGAAGAAAGAGGGTTTTGAAAGAGCATTTCTTGTGAAAAATGCATGGTGGGCAATTAAAATTAATGAAAAACATTGGGATTCAATAAAATATATTGCAGCATATCAATCATATCCAATTTCTGCAGTAACACATTGGGCAGAAGTTGAGAGAATTGAAAAATATAAAAATACCGGTAAATGTATTTTGTATTTCAAAAAGAAGGTAACAAAATTAAAATATCCGTTAAAACTCGACGATAAACGATATACTCCATTTTCAAGTAAATATACAACATTTGAAAAATTTAAAAAAGCAAAAAAAGTGTCTGAATTGTTTAAATAAAGAGAAATAGGAGGCCGATCTCTTATATCTTAGACCTCTTATATTTTATATTAAAAATATTTAATATATCAAATCTTATTAAATTATCAATCTTATTTAATATCCCATCTTTATTAATCCAAGTATTTCTTTGAGGTTTTATTATAAAGAACTTCTATTTGCACAATTTCCATTTTCATGCACAGAAAACAGTGCAATATTCTAATCAGGAATGTGTTGAAATTTCACTATTTTAACAAGAACTTTCCAATATATTGAAAGTTAGATTAAAATTGTAAGTTAAGGCACAGTAATTGCTTTAAATAAAATAACCATAAATAATTTGACAAGAGGTTAAAATGGTGGTAAAATATTTTTATATGAAAAAATTAGTATTATACAAAAGAGTAAGAATTATGCTTAAAAAAAGGAGAATAAAATAATGAAAATTAATTATTTGAAAATAAGTCACATAAAAAGTATTAATGACGAAATTGAGATCAAATTTAATAAAGATATTAATATACTTATTGGTCCAAATGCAAGTGGAAAAAGCAACATCCTTGATATTATTAATTTTATAATGTATGGGGATTTTATAAAAAAATATGAGATTAAAAAGCCATCCGGATATGAAAAACAAATAAATCATTTAACTTTATTTGATTTAAATAAAGAATTAAATTCATATGCTTATATTGATGATAATAAAAGGGAATATGAAATTGAATTATTAATGGAAGAGAGTGATTGGAATAACATGAGATTGATTCAAAGAGAAATGATGAAAATTGTAGAAAATAAAAAAGTAATATTACCGATAAATAAAAACACATTTAATTCTTGGCATTTTCCTCATGTAACTAATGAAAATGAAATGCGCTTTAGTTGGAAAAATAATAATAAGAAAGATTTGAAAAATAAAAATTACATTACACAAGTAAGAGAATATTTGAAAAATTATCTTGTATATCAATTACTGTTTAAAGAAAATGAAATAGAACAATTAAAACCTATTTATTTATATTTTTCTCCATATCGTATGAATATAAATAATAATCTAATAACTGAACTTTATAAATACAATTATGATGAAGAATTATTTAAATGTATAAATATTAATTCAAAACAAAATAACTGTTTTCTTCCATTTGCAAGTTCATATTTTAGCGATAGAGCATCTTTTTATAAAAATATTAAATTAAATTACAAAGATGAATTTCAAAATGATGCTGAAGTAATATTTCTTAAAGAATTATTAAAATTAATCAACATGGATTTTGAACCAAAATTAGTCAATCATAGAACGCAAAAATATGAAATAGAAATAATAAAAAATTCGAAAAGAATTTTATTGTCTGATTTAAGTTCAGGTGAAAAAGAAATACTCAATTTTATTTTCGGTTTAAGTACTTTAAATATTAAAGATGGTGTGATTTTAATTGATGAACCGGATTTACATTTACATCCTCAATGGCACAGCAGGTTAATGGAAATATTAAATATATTTAGCCAGAAAAGAAATGTACAATTAATAACAGCAACACATTCGAAGGATTTTATAAATAATAACACAATAAAAAATATTTTTAGAATTTATATTGATAATAATTCATCAAAAATAGCTTTTGTAAATAATTGGGATAACTTAAGTAATAAAGACACAAATCAAATAATAAATACAATTGGAATAAGAGATACATTTTTTGTAGATAAAGTAATAATGGTTGAAGGAATAAAAGATGAAATTGTATTTAGTAAAGCACTTGAAAGATTCATTGTAGAAAATGATTATAAAGAGGAGATTAAAATTCTAAGAATTGATGGGAAGAAAAATTTTAATAAATTTAGATTATTTTTTGAGAATTATAAAATAGAAAATTATATAATTGCTGACCAAGATTATATACGAGATTTAGAACCATCCTCTATGAGATTATTTGATGAAAATAAAAAGAAAATAGTTAATAATATTAAAGATCCGAAAAGCTTAGATGGACAGGATTTATTTAGTAAAATTAAAGAGCAGTATTCTAAAAATATTTTTATACTTAAGAATGGTGAAATTGAAGATTATTTACCCGGAGAGTTTAAAAAGAGTATGGAAAAAGTTATTGAATTTATAAATGATGAGGATGAATTCAAAAAATGGTACGAAGATCAGGATGAGATAAAAGTAATTATATCGAATATTATAAATTATAAAAAGCGAGGATAAAATGAGTATAGAAGTTTTTTTAGGTGATAAAATAATGGGAAATGATTGCGTATTAATCAAATTAGAAGAAGAAGATAAATATATTGAAGTTGAAATAAGCAATATTTATCCAGATCCCAAAGAAATAGTAGATAAATCAATTCGAATAGTAATAAATGGAAATGTATATATATTGGATACTCCTAGAAGTAAGGGTTTAAATAATAAAATAATAATTTCCGGAAATTATAGATAATAAAGAACTAAACAGTAGAGAATATGGTTCTGGCTCAGAGAACTACTTACCACATTCAGATATCTGTTAAAAGTGTTGGCCTATGACATATAAAAAATAATGATGTCGTAATTACGACATATTGATTTAGACCTGCGCATTTTCGTAATTAAGAAAATACGAAAATATAGAAACGGGAACAAGCAGGCATTATTTTATTGACTTTTAAAGGTTTTTATAGTAAAATATTTGTAGAGAATAGAGCGGATTTAAATTTGGTATAGTTTATTTTTTTGTGCTGTTATTTTATTTATTTTGAGAAGTGATCAAAGGAGGGGAAAATGGATGAGAAACAGGAAATAAATAATGTGAATGAGAATGAGCAAGTTAAGGACTTAAAAGAAGTATTGACATCAAATCTTGCTAATTTCTGGATGAGGATCGTTGCACTGACGATTGATTATGTTATATTTAAAATTATCGGCTTTGCTGTTTTAGGGATATTTCTTATTTTTGCCAGATCTTTTATTGTTGAGCTCGGTGAAAAGGGAATGATCTTCGGATTCGTTGTTTCACTCTGTTATCTTGGTATTATGAATAGCAAGATATTTGGCGGCCAGACAGTAGGGAAGAAGATAACGAAGATTAAAGTGGTTGATAAAAACGGGGAAAACATAGGTGTTCTCCGATCAACCTTCAGAGCATTATTCCTCTTGATTCCATTCTTCATGCATAAAGCGTATGATAATGTTCCAATTAAAGACCGGTTCTCATTATTATTAATGGGACTTATATTATCAGCCGCAGTAATATTTTTTATCGGGCTGGCCTATTTCTATATTTTCAATAAATACACGAGGCAATCGATTCATGATCTTGTCCTGGGAACATTTGTTGTTAAGAAGGATGTTAATGAAATTAACATTGAAAAGAGAATACCGGGAAAACACTTCGTGATATTCTCAATTATCGCAGTCTTTGTATTAATCATTTTTGCAGGGGGAATGTATTTAATTTCAGGTAAACTCGGCGGGAAGTATTATAATTTAGTCAGTGATTTGAAATCAAACAATAATTTATCAGTTAATATAACCGAAAATACTAACTGGACCCCGGTAAATCACCCCCAGACAGGAAAGAAGACCAATAAGACGCTGAGTGTTATCGTAAGCCCGGGGAGATATGATATTAACAGGGGGGCAGTTGTTGGAGAAGTTCGGGATAAAATTCTATCGAAGGTTAACGCGTTATCTTCATTTGATTTTCTTGGCATTTCAATCTTTTTTGAAGGAGATGTAGGATTTGCCAGGTATTATGAATATGAATCATACTCTGGAACCATAAGCGATTGGAAAACTAAACCTATAAAAAATTTATGGGCAGGGAAAGGCTTCGGAATGAAATAAGATGATGATAAAGGAGTTTGAATTATGGGTTTAATTAAATGTCCTGAATGCGGTCAAAGGTTCGAGAATGATCAACCTTGTTGTCCGTACTGTGGAGCTCCTTTAAAAGGGGAAATGTTTAAGCAAGAAGAAATAATCGGGGAAAAAGCAACAGAACCTGAATCTGAGCAGGTAAAGAATCAGACTGCAAATGATGAGGATAAGCTTAGTAAATTCTGGTATGCGGTAATAATAGGATCTATCTTTATCCCGGTTGCAGGGGCATGGATAATTATTATTACAAGTTCCTTCCTGTATTATCACTGGAGAAAAGAGTATCCGAAAAAGGCAAAGGAAATAAATCAGCTTGGCTGGGCTGCCTGGGTATTGGGACATATCGTCGGATGCCTGATAATAAGTTTAATGAACGAATTTAAATAAACTGAATGCGGGCTTACAAACATCTATTTACTATGTTATAAGATGTTAAAGAGAAATATAAAAAAGGAGTAAGGAAAATGAACCGGGGATTTCTGAAAAAGGTACTAATAATATTTCTTTCTGTTCAAATCATAATGATGTCATCCTGTTTTTATGAAACAAAGACAGGGATTAAGAAGGTTCCCATCTATTCGGAAAAACAGATCAAAAAGGGAACTGAAGAGGAATATCTGGTTACCCCGATAATAGAAGGAGATAATTTAACGATTGCATTTATTAGTATTACGGGAGGAAATCTCCCCGATCAACAGCATGTGACGAAGGCAATTGAACTGAGTTTTAGTAATGGTGAGGGAAGATACAGTGATAATAAATCAATCACACATATTTCAACAGATAAGATCCTTAATAAAATTTCAGCAGTGGATTTGGAAAGGATGGATAAGGAAGTTGAAATGAAATTAAATCAGGAATTTGGAATAAATGTTATATGCAGCTCTGAAATCATTAAAGATGAAGCGGACGATAAACAGCTTTCAATAAAAGTAAAAAACTGCAAAACAAATCAAACCATTAACTTGATTTTCGAAGGAGAGTCCTGGGAACTATTAAGTAATAAAGTTGCGGAGGTTTTTACCGATAGAAAAATTCAATCCGGTGAAAATTCAAAAATACCATCCGTGAAAGATGAGATATTGGGATATAAGATTGAATCATATAAATATAAAGACTTAAATGAGAATGTGACATATCCAATTTGGGGAGTAATTATAATTGCAGCAATTGCTCTCTTGGTCTCTTCCACAAAAGACAGCGGTGAAGGATATGAACCTGATGATGGCGGCGGTCATATAAAACCTTAAGGTGCCGGCCCTTTACTTTTTACTTTTTTATTGTTCTATTTGACGCTTTTAGATTATAATGTCACGTTTTCTCAATTGAGAAAATGTGACAATGAGAATTAGGCCATAATTTCCCCCTAAAGGGGGATCGGGGAACTGTTTATTCCTTCTCTTTCTTTGGACGTTTTGGAATATCCTTGTTTTCAAATACGACATCTTTCGGGGGGTTAGCAAGGAATGTATCCATCTTTTTAAGGAATTCCAAAACCTTTTCGAAATGTTCTGTATTGATTGTGATACCTTTCTTTGTGGGACCGGTATATCCTTCTGATTCAAGATATTCACGAAGTTCAAAATATTTCTTTTCCTTGAACTCGGTAATGGCTATATTGATATATCTCTGGTCATCGAGTTTCAACGTTTCTTTTGCTGATGTATCTGATTTTTTAAATTTATCAATATTATCGTCGATCTTTTTGATTATCTCTTTAAGATTATCATGGCTTAACATTATTCCCTGCTTTGTCGGGCCGGAATACTTTTCTGTTGAAGCGAATTTCCGGATATTCGCATAAAGCACATCTTTGAATTGGTCGATAAAGAAATTAATCTCTGTGCCTTCTGATACTTTAATAGTTCCAATCGTCTCCATAATCTTCTCCTTATTCAAGATTTATGATTTTACAAACAGTAAATTGAATTATAATACATTAAATGAAAAAAGTCAACAAAAATGTTTTGATGTGATGTTACAATATCAAAATGTTAATAATAATTTCCCAATAGAAATATTAATTTTTTCTATTGCAGTATAATCTTTAAAAAGAGATAATTCGCCCCTGGAGAGTGGTCACGGGATTATAAGGATTAAGAAGAGAATATATAATTCGTGATTCGTGATTCGAAATGTAATGTGGAATAAACATTACATTAATAATATTTGGCATTGTTAAATTATTCGGAACTTCGCATGATCATTTTATTTATTCACACCCACCATTGAAATGGTGGGCTAAAAGCGTTCTATCCCTCCGGAAAGATTTCCTCAGGAAATCTCAGTAAGAGATTCAAGTTTGAGTTTGCTCCCCTAATCGGGGAGTCTTTTTATATGACGTCTCGAACTCCATACTCGAACTCGAACTGATTTATACTGTTGACCGTTAACCTTTGACCATTCACCGAAAGAGAGATTGCTTCAGTCGATTGCATTCGCAATCTCCATCGCAATGATAGTGTACCTATGTACTACATTGAGTGCATAGCCTTGCACGTGGGGTACACTGCTTCGCTAATCACGTTATTTGGTTTGCAGACGATATAATGTCATTGCGAGAGACCGAAGGGAGCGTGGCAATCTACTTGGGTGTTATAAATTTCTTAAAAAATATTTTGTAAATCAATATCGCGTTTGTTGATTAATTAAAATAAATTTAATAAAAAAAATGGGAAAACAGCGGTTACTTTACTTTCTTGACTTTTAATTATTTTCAGAGTATAATATTATTAGTAAGGATAGTTCCTGTTATCAGAAGAATGAAGGAGATTTAAATTAATTTTCTCTGGAGGCGGATTATGAAGAAGAGCTATATTTTAATTATCTGTTTAATAATATTCATTCTAAATATATCCGGTTCTGATATTATCCGGTCCTGGACTCTTCAACCAGGAACTACGGAACTGGAGCTCGGGAGTGACATTATTATTGATGCCGGGGGGAATATTTTAGTAGCTGGTTATACAAGAGGAGATCTGGACGGGAATACTAATGCCGGATTCGAAGATTATTTTATATCCAAGTACACCTGGGGCGGGGATTTACTTTACACTATACAGCACGGTTCAACTAAAAGTGATTACGTGAAAGGGATTACCCTGGATACTTCCGGAAATATTTACATTACCGGCAGTACACAAGGTGATTTGGACGGGAACATTTCCCAGGGCACCACGGATTTATTTATTTCTAAATACACACCTTCGGGGACCCGGCTCTGGACGACTCAGCGCGGAACATCAAGTATGGATATGAGCAATGATATTGCGGTTGATTCTACAGGAAATATATATATAGTAGGTTATACTTACGGAGATTTGGGAGGAACTGGTAATGCCGGAAACACAGATATATTTCTCATGAAATTTAATAATGACGGTAATTTTCAATGGACTGTGCAATTCGGTACTCCCGGTTGGGACATTGGAAACGGGATAACAATAGACAACACCGGAAATATTTATATTGCGGGATACTGCGAAGGAGATCTTTACGGAGAAGTTAACAGCGGAAGCTATGATGCCTTTATCAGTAAATACAATTCTTCCGGAGCCAGGATCTGGACCAGATTAACCGGGACCACGAACGGAGATACATTCTTTGACATTGAACATATCCAGAACGGGACTGTTTGCGCTTCGGGACATTTTAATTCTACCGGTAGTTCAAATAATGAATTGGTAATATATACTTCTGATACCGACGGGAATCTTAGTCAAATAGAAAGGTTAAGTTCCTATGTCCTGACAACAGGCCAGGGAATTGCAGTGGATAAGGATTTTAATTTATATGTAACCGGGATCACAAATGTGAGTGTAGACAGCAATCCCATATTCGGGTTGTGGGACATTTTCACTGTGAAATATAATACATCGAATACCAGGACCTGGAGCGCAATTAACGGAACGGCTGAATATGACCAGGGCTACGATCTTGCGGTGGATTTATTTGGTAATATCTATGTTACCGGGGAAACGACGGCAAGCCTTGACGGCAATACCTATCACGGCAATTCAGATATAGTCATAATTAAATACGGCGTGATTTATGATATAGAAGGATCTGTCACGGACGGAACTAATCCCATGCAAGGGGTAACAATAAATTTAACCGGAGATTCAACTGCAGATACCGTTACGGATATTAACGGGGATTACTGTTTTAATGGTTTGGTTGCAGGAGGAACTTATGTTATTACTCCTGTTAAGAAACACTGGACATTCTCCCCGATTTCAAGAATATATCCTGAATTTAACGGGAGTATAACGGATGCGGATTTCTCATATTCTCTGAATCATTGGGATATCTCCGGGACTGTTAAGGACGGTTCCACTCCTTTAGAAGGGATTTCAGTCAGCTTGACAGGCGGGGCGACATTGTTCACCACTACGAATGCAAACGGGTACTTCAGCTTTGCTGATCTACCCGCAGGAGAAAGATATATTATTCCTCTAAAGGATAAATTTTATGGTTTTATCCCGGAAACTTATACTATTCCGGAGTTGTCTAACTCGGAAGAGATCACTTTTAATGTGAAAAAGGTTTTTGCCGATGATTTGTCAAATTTAAAAACGTATCCAAATCCGTATAAGCCAGGTCTCGGGATTGACTATATTATTTTTAATAACTTGACAAAAAATTCTGAAATAAAGATCTATACTATCCAAGGAGAGTTAATCTGCACACTCTTCCCCGACTTTATCGAGTATAAATGGGACCTAAAAAATGATGCAGGGAACAAAGTTTCAGCAGGTGTTTACCTGTATGTTGTAACAAGCCCCGGCAGTGGAGAAAAACAAGGGAAGATCGCGATTCTCCGTTGAAGATTCAACTGCTCCGAGAATGTTGAAGTAAAAGAAAGACGTTTGAGAGTGGAAAGAAATCGTGAACCGAGAACCGAAAGAAAAATGTTTTTCACCACGGAGACACTGAGAACACGGAGGGAATATTTACAATTGAAAATTGTAGATTTTATATTGGAAATTGAAAATTGGAATATGGCATTGTAAATGTTGTTGCAGTTGTTAATAGCGGGTGATACTTATGAAGCAAGAGAATGTGTTTTTCACCGCTGACCACGCCGAGCACGCGGAAAGAAATACTTAGTTGATATTTTGTTATATAGATATTCTGAACCAAAGAGCGGGTGATACTTAGACAGCTAGAGAATGTAATGTTTCACCACGGAGACACTGAGAACACGGAGGGAATATTTACAATTGAAAATTGTAGATTTTATATTGGAAATTGAAAATTGGAATATGGCATTGTAAATGTTGTTGCAGTT
>JAQVHJ010000354.1 GCA_028696285.1 bacterium | reverse complement strand
ACTATCTTCTTCTCCTCAAATCCATGCTGGGGACGCGCTAATGCAAATATAACCAGTATAAATCCAAATACCTTCAGATAATAAAGAAGATGAAAAATTAAACCGGGAAGTTTGTTCCGCTTTTCCGAAGTGAGATCTTCAATCACAGAATAATAGATTCCTGTCCGGTGACGCGAACGGTGATAGAAAAATAAAAATACCGGGATTAACAATAGAAACCAGAAATACCCGGGATTTGCAAATCTGAAAAACATTACATCCATTAACTTCTCCGTTTGAACTTTAATATTATACCAAAATTAATGATAAAGTTCAAATACTTTCTTATTACTTTTTTACGATTTAATTAATGAATTATTTCAAGAAAAACAGAGGGGGAGATTTTTATCTCCCCCCCAAGAATATTTATTTACCCTCAAGCATGGCTTTAAGGTCATCTGAAGGATTTGTAATTAATTTTACCCCGAATTTCGAACTTAGAACCTGGATTACTTCCGGTGATAAAAATGCAGGGAGTGTCGGTCCGATTCTAATTCCCTGAACACCTAAATAGAGCAATGCAAGGAATATGCACACAGCCTTCTGTTCATACCAGGCAATATCAAAAGAAACAGGAAGCTGGTTGATTGAACCTGCACCGAATTTCTCAGCTAATTTATTTGCAATAAGAACGATTGAATAGGAATCATTGCATTGTCCCGCATCAAGAACCCTGGGTAACGGACCTATCTTTCCAAGATCAAGCATGTTATACCGGTATTTTGCACAACCTGATGTGAGAATAACGGTATCCTTCGGAAGCATTTCAGCCAACTCTGTGTAATATTTCCTTGTCGGATGTCTCCCGTCACAACCGCTCATTACAAAAAATCTCTTGACCAACCCGCCTTTAACTGCATTTACAATTGTGTCTAAATACTTCTCGAAAGTATTATATGAAAAACCAATGGTAATTATTTTTCCCGGTTTATTCTGAAGGCTTCCAAGCTGAAGAGCTTTTTGGATCAGTGGAGTAAAATTCTTCTGCCTTCCGAGTTTTCTATCATCAATATGCTGAACCCCGGGCCAACCGACCAAACCTGTCGTGAATATTCTGTCTTTATAGGTATCCATCGGTTTTGTCAAGCAATTAGTTGTCATTAAAATCGCTCCGCCGAATTCTGCAAACTCCTTATTCTGAGCCCACCATGATGTGCCGTAATTACCCTTTAAATGTTCAAATTTCTTCAATTCAGGATATGCATTTGCAGGAAGCATCTCACCATGCGTATAGATATTAATTCCCTTTCCCTGCGTTTGCTGAAGTAATTCTTTTAAATCAAGGAAGTCATGGCCGCTCACCAGTATCCCCGGACCGGGAATTGTTCCGGTCGAAACTTCTGTTATCTCCTGATGACCAAAAGTCTGGGTGTTCGCACGGTAAAGAAGGTCCATCGCCTTAACTGCATACTCACCTGTTTTTATTACCCAGGAAATCAGTTGATCAACTGTCAAATTATCATCTGTTGTCGCAACCAAGGCATCCTGCATGAAATTGTAAAGGTCACTGTCTTCATACCCGATTATTGCCGCATGGTCAGCATAAGCCCCAACACCTTTAAGCCCGTAAATTATTGTCCAGCGTAAAGATCGGATTAATGGATTTTCATCCGCCAGAATCCCGACCTTCTCAGACTTTTCCAAGAACTCCGCCTCTGAATTTCCGGTCCAAATAGCTGAATGATGAATAGGGCCGGGGAACTCAACCCCGTTTTTCTCACGATAAACCTTTAAGAAATGCTCTCTAACACGACTGCGGTGGTCAAGAGCTTCCTTAATCCTTTCAATCATTCTATCGGAATCAAAGTCAACATTGGTCAGTGTAAGAAAAAGAGAAGAAGCAATAAAATGACTTATCTCTTCATCCGCTTGACCTAATGACCGTAATCTTACTGACCAATGTGAAATCCCTTTCAATAAATAAATGAGAAGATCTTGAAGATTAGAAACCAATGAATCCTTCCCGCACACACCGATCGCTGTGCAGCCCTTGTTACCTACCGTCTCCTGGCATTGAAAACAAAACATTCCCATTCCGAACCTCCTATTTTTTTTTGGAAATTAAAAGCTTTTCAAAGGATTTGATTATTTTTCCGGACTCAATATTTAAATCGAATGAATATCTGCTGTAATACCACTTTTTTATTAATAACCTTATACTACCAAGAATAATTATTGCAAAATGCTCAGAAGAAATATCTTTTCTGATCTCGCCGGTCTTCTGGCATTCCTTAATATTCCCGGATATAAAATCCTTGTTCTTATCTATTATATCATCTATTATAGTCGTTAAATACGCTTTCCGGCGAAATAACTCTTCTGAAAACACTACAGTGGAATATATCTTATTACTTGAAATTAAATTTATATGCTCCTTAATAAAAGTGATAACCTTATTAAATGGAGAAAGATTTGAATCATCTAACTTCTTGTGAAGTACTTTTACATCATTATAAAAGATATCAAGAATAAAATTCAAGAGACTCATCTTACACTTAAAATGCCTGTATAATGCCGCCTCCGAAAACTTCATCTCCTGAGCAAGCCGCTTAATAGTAAGATTCTCCAAACCATCCTCATCAATAATCTCAACCGCCTTCTTAATAATCTCCATCTGCCTATCAGTCATCTTTTTCATCTTCACTCCATGTTAGTGACCGCTAACTAACAAATGAGAATATAACATATATACCGCTGTTTGTCAAGTATTTTTTTTCTTCAGGGACGGTTCTTTCATTTTTATCATAGTGGAGAGTGGAGGGTGGAGTGTGAAGAGTGATGATGGAATATGTGAACGTTGATTCTAGATCCGTGAACCGAAATAAAAATGTTTTCACCATGAAGCACATGAAGAACATGAAGGGAATAATCGTGATTAGTGATCCGTGAACCGATAACCGAAAGAATTGTATTATAAACATTTGATGCGACTGTAGGGACGAACGGTGTTCGCCCGTATCAACAGTATTTAATACTACAATATTATATAACAAAAATATTATCTGACAAATGATAATTGTACAGGCGAATGGTGAGGACGCATCGCTGCGCTTGCTAGATCTTGCGATAACACCCGTATCATTTGAATAAAATATATCGTTAGGTTATAACATGTTAAATAGGAATCAGTAACCTGAGTCAATAGGGACTTGAACGAGACTTGAAACAGAAGAAAGAAAATAAAATCAACAGGGAACGAAAGGGAATGGAAGGGAAAATATATATAAGATTGAAAATTGTATATTGAAAATTGATT
>JAQVHJ010000353.1 GCA_028696285.1 bacterium | reverse complement strand
CTTAATTAAAACCATTTCTTCCTTTTAAAATAAAGGACCATTATTAAAAAAACAGCGATCATAATTCCCCATGTCATTGGATATCCGTATTCCCATCCAAGTTCAGGCATGTATTTAAAATTCATTCCGTAAACTCCCACTATGAAGGTGAGAGGAATAAATATTGTCGCGATAATAGTCAGTATCTTCATTACTTCATTCATCCTGTTACTGACCGTTGAAAGGTAGATGTCAGTTAACCCTGCAAGGATGTCCCGTAAGGTTTCAATAGTATCAATGATCTGGATTGTATGATCAAAGACATCCCTCAGATAAAAAGCAGTGTCTTTAGAGAAATTTTTCTTCTCCATCTTCTGAAAATTACTTATTAGTTCTCTTAAAGGCCAAACTGACCGGCGCAGCTCAATTATTGCGCCTTTCATCTGATGAATTTTTAATAATGTTTCAGGTGAAGGGTTTGTCAATAATTCTTCTTCAAGATCCTCTATCTTATCACTGAGTTTTTCCAAAATTAAAAAATAATTATCTATTATTGAGTCTATTAAAGAGTATACAAGATAATCCGATGTCATTCTTCGGATCTTCCCTTTATTAGACCGGATCCTTTCACGTATTATATCAAATACATCCCCTTCATTTTCCTGGAATGATAAGACAAATCCTTCACCGAAAATTATGCTGACCTGTTCAGATAAGATCTCATCATCCTTCTCATTAAATTCAAGCATTCGTAATACAAGATAGATATAATCACCATAATCTTCTAATTTCGGCCTTTGACGTATGTTAACAAGATCTTCCATTATCAATGGATGTAATCCGAAGCATGTCGCGATCTTCTCGATTATTTCAGTCCTATGGATTCCGTCAACATTGATCCAGGAAACTGTATCAGGTTTAGTATATTTTCGGCAGGCATCCGGATTCTCAATCAATCCTTCATTGAAATTCCCGTCATTGTAATCCATGTAGGAAATTTTTATCTTTTCTGTCTTTTCCTCTCCTGTATAAACCATTGTTCCGGGGGGGAGTCCGGATTTCTGCTTTATTACTTTCATTCTTTTAACCTCTGAATAATTTAAAAGATAAAATCAGTTGATAAAAATTTTGATTTATGATTCTTCACAATATCATTTATTATCTCTTTATTTAAGTCATGTTCTTTAGCCCCGACTAATGTCCTTATTGTAAATACGCGTAATGCATCAGATACCGAAAGAGTGCCTTCTGCAGAATCTTTTCTCCCGGTAAACGGGAAAGTGTCGGGACCGCGCTGACATTGACTGTTAATGTTTATACGGCATATCTGGTTTGCCAACATGTCGATTAATTTGGCGATTTGTTCAGGGTCCTTCCCGAAAATACTTACCTGCTGCCCGAATTCAGAACTGACAATATAATCTATCGGTTCTGAGATATCGCTGTATTCAAGAATGGGAATTATTGGGCCGAACTGCTCCTCTTCATATATCCGCATACCCGGCTTTACAGGAAATAACACCGCTGGATTGAATTCTGTTTCAAAGTATTCTCCTCCTGATTCATTTACCACGCGCGCACCCTTTTCTTCCGCATCCTTAATGTATTCGGTCATATACCTGCACTTATTATCTTCTGCTAACGGTGTAATATCCACTCCTTCTTCCCAGGGCATCCCTATCTTCAGGCTGGAAACTGCCTCTGAGAACATCGTAATAAATTTATCGCGGATACTCTTATGAACAAAAAATACCTTAAGCGCAGTACACCTCTGCCCATTATAAGATAATGCGCCGAGAACTCCTTCCTTCACTGCAAGTTCAATATCTGCGTCAGGCAGGATAATTGCCGGATTCTTTGCGCCTAACCCCAATACGGAACGAAGTCGATTCGGATAAGGATGCTGCTTCTTTAATATATTCGATACCTTGCATGAGCCGATAAATGCAAGGACATTAATCTTACCCGACTCCATTAACGGACCTATAACTGTCGCACCGTCTCCGTAAACTGTGTTCACAACCCCCGGCGGAAAACAATCCCTGTAAATCTCAAGAAGTGGACGATGAAGAAGAACTCCTAACTTCGGTGGCTTGAATATTACTACGTTCCCCATTATCAAAGCAGGGATCAAGGTCGTGAATGTTTCATTTAATGGATAATTAAACGGCCCCATACATAATACTATACCTAAAGGCGCTCTTCTAATCTGACCGATAACTCCTTCGGAAATGTCGAACCGGGATGAGATCCTGTCAAGATTCTTCAATGCATCAATTGTATCCTGAATATAAATTATTGTTCGGTCAAATTCCTTTCGGGAATCCTTTAATGTCTTACCTATCTCCCACATCAGAATCCTTACTATCTCTTCACGCTTCTCCTTCATTTTTTGAACAAATAATGAAACGGCTTTGATCCTTTCTTCTACTGTCATGGTCGGCCATTCTCCACGGCCGTGATTCCATGCTTCTTCTGATGACTTTAAAGCTTCTAAGGATTCTTTCGCTGTTAATTGAGGATAGGAACCAAGATGAAACCGTTTAATCTTTCCGTTTTCATTGATGCAGACAGGTGAATAAACCTCCTGTCTCGGGCCGGTCCACTTTTTTATGATGCCACCGCAAAGATATTCGTCCTGAAAAATGGGTTTTTCAATTTTAAATTCTTTCGGGATCTCTTCTATGGTTGGATATTTGACACTTGACTTTTTTTTGTCGTTCATTTGGATCTCCTTATTCTAAAGTATCTTTTTCAGATTATCAGAAAATACTTTGAAACTCAATTCTATCTTTACCTTATTCAAACCCCACATACCGGTGGTTTTAAGGAACTCGGGATTCTTAATAAAAAAAATAATCGCTTCTGTTAATTCATCGGAATTCTCCGGCGAGATCAGGTAACCGTTCTTTTTATGCTCTATTAACTCCGGGAAAATTCCTACCCGGGACGCAATGACAGGCTTTGCTGAGGACCACCATTCAAGTAAAGCCCTGGAAGTCATTTCGGAACCTTTCGATGGAAGAACTCCTAAATCCATGTCTTTTAAAAAATCTATGACTTGGTCATGATTTAAATATCCATGATAGTAAACAGGACCATGAAATCTGTCTCTGATCTCAGGCCATTTGTAATTAACTTCCCGACCAGCAATATGAAGTGTTATGTCGGGATATCTTTCCCAAATATGGTTCATCGCAGGTATTAAAATATCAAAACCTTTAATATAATCCAACCTACCTAAAAAACCGATTTTCTTAACCCGTTCCGGAGAGAGTTGATGGTATAATTCATAATCAACAGGTGAATAAATTACTGCAGTCTTTG